>JBILUT010000002.1:0-15659 GCA_044370875.1 Polaromonas sp.
CGCCAGATGGTGGGCATTGGATACCTCGCACGCTAAGCCTATGGACCACCCTGATTCGGCCGACACATCCGCAGTCGACCCCTTTGCCCATCTGCACGACGAAGCCTACTCGGACAGTTTCGATCAACCGAGGCTGACCCGTGCGGGCTTGGTCGAACCGGCCGGCCGGACCGTGCAGTCGCTCGATGGCCCCTGGTTTTTCACGCTCGACCTGTTCGACGAAGGTCTGCGGCAAAAGTGGTACGCCGATGCGCCGCTGCCCCCCGAGCAGTGGCCCCGTCCGCGTGATTACGATGCCTCGGCCGGCGCCACGCTCCAGACGCCTTCATGCTGGAATCTGGCGCAACCGCAGTGGCTGTATTTCGAAGGGGCAGCCTGGTACACCCGCACCATCGAGCACACCATCGATCCCACCCGGCCCACCACGCTGCTGCGCGTTGGTGCGGCGAACTATCAGGCCCGTGTGTTTCTCAACGGCCAGTTTCTGGGTACGCACTTGGGTGGATCGACCCCTTTTTGTGTCGACCTCAGCCGCGCACTGGTGGCCGGTGGCAACCGGTTGCAGATTCAGGTCGACAACCGGCGCGAGCGCGGCCGGGTGCCGATGAACCATTTCGACTGGTTCAACTACGGCGGCCTGTACCGCGAGGTGGGCCTGCTGCGCCTGCCTTCGGTCTACATCGCTCAGGCAAGCCTGCAGTTGGTGCCCGATGGCTGTTTTTCGCGGCTGTCTGCCCAGGTGCGATTGTCCAGCCCGGTCAATGCCAGCGTGAGCTTGATGGTGCCAGAGCTAGGCCTGCAGACCTCGGTGCCTGTCATCGACGGGCTGGGGAGCGTGGTGATCGATGCGCAGCCGCAGCTGTGGTCACCCGAGAGCCCTCATCTGTACCAGGTGGAGTTTCGGCTCGGGGTTGATACATGGACCGATCGCATCGGTTTTCGTGAGATTCGTGCGCACGGGCAGCAGCTCCTGCTCAATGGGCGCTCGATTTATCTGCGCGGCATTTGTGTGCACGAAGACGATGTCCTGCTGGGCAAAGTCTCGACCGAGGACGACGTCAGGCGCCGCATGGGCCACGCCAAGGAGCTGGGCTGCAATTTCCTGCGCTTGTCGCACTATCCCCACCACGAACATGTGGCGCGCCTGGCCGATGAATTGGGTCTGTTGCTTTGGGAGGAAATTCCAGTGTATTGGGCGATTGATTTCGCCCGACGTGCCACGCTTGAGGATGCGAGCAATCAGTTGCTTGAACTCATTGCCCGCGACTGCAACCGCGCCAGCGTGATCCTGTGGGGGGTGGGCAACGAGAACGAGGACTCGGACGACCGACTGGCCTTTATGCGCCATCTCGCTGCACTGGCCAAGCAGGCCGATCCGAGCCGTCTGGTCGGTGCCGCCTGCCTGATCAACCGGGAGAAATTTTGCATTGAAGACCGGCTCACCGATCACATTGACGTGATTGGGATCAACGAGTATTTTGGCTGGTATGAGCCTGACTTTTCCGGACTCGATCGCCTGCTGCATTCGTCGTCGCCCGACAAGCCCGTCATCATCAGCGAGACCGGCGCCGATGCCCAGGCCGGTCACCGCGGCACCGTCAGCGAGTTGTTCACTGAAGACTGCCAGGCCGAGATCTACCGCCAGCAGATCGCGCGCATCGAGCAGGCCCCCTATGTTTGCGGCATGACTCCGTGGCTGCTCTACGACTTTCGCTCAGAGCGACGCCAGACCGTCTTCAATCAGGGCTTTAACCGTAAGGGTTTGATGGCGCAGGACAAGCAAACCCGCAAAATGGCTTTTGCGGTGCTCGCCGAGTTCTACCATCGCAAACAGGCGCAGCGCTGACCATTGCAAGGCACGAAGCAATCCATCGGCCATCGCACAAAGGCATGGATTGCCACGGCGCTGCACGCCTCGCGATGATGCAGCAGGGGCAATGATGCAGCAGGGGCATCACTGCGAAGCCACCCAGCGCCCCGCCCGCACGCCTTTCAGCTTGGCCAGGCGCTCGAGCGCTGCCTTGAGCGTCTCGTCTTTCTTGGCAAAGCAAAAGCGCACCACCTGCTGGTCAAATCCTTGCCCATCATTTCCATGGTGATCACCTTCTTGCTCTCCTGCTGAAATCTTCAGCAGGCCAGTTGAACACCCTGGTCAATATTGAGTCGGCACCCCTGCAGTTAGCTGGTCAGTTTTCGGTCGGCGCCAACAGGTGGGGTATGAGTGGGGGGCACCATAGACATGGTCCTCGGCAACGAACGACGATGCCGCACCACGAGCGCACACTACCCTGATGTCTAGCGTTAGACAAAGATGCCCAGATTTTTTGATGATCTGCGCAAAACAGTGATTACCGGATGCTGAGCGGCCTTGGCCAAAAGACGGGGGTGGGGGTGCGGTGGGGTCTGGACAGACTCGTTGTTAATCCAGTATCGACCTCACGCGCGGCTTAGACAGAGCGAAGTGACTGCCCTACACTACCCCTGGGCAAGAAGTTACTTGTCCCAATTTTGTCCCACCAACCCGACTAGAAACGGGCCAAGGCTTAAGGCCTGTGGAGGCTAAGTTGTTGATTTGTATGGGTCCCTGGGTCGCCCTGCTCACCATCTACGACATGTGCAAGGCGGTGGACCGCAGCATGGTGATCACCGATGTGCGCCTGCTGGAGAAGCACGGCGGCAAGAGTGGGGATTGGGTGGCGGGGGAGTGACCGCCAACCCATCAATAACGGGCCGCTGCAGCAACTTTGCAGCCACAGGGTAGCCCGGTGCGCCAGGGCATGCCCTTATCGCCGGGCTGTTGCCGCCACCACCGCCTCGACCTCGAAGAGAAAGTCTTCTTTGACGAGGCGGTCGATTACGAAGATGGTATTGGGTGGGAACAGGGGCGTGGCAAACAACTTGGGAAAAAGTTCCGCGCGCAGTCTCATGAATTTCTCGATGTCCTGCGAGTGCACGAACAGGGTGGTGAATTTCACCACGCTGTTGAAGTCCTCGCCCAGTGCCGTGAGGACATCCTTGAGGTTGCTGAACACCTGGTGAAACTGGGCCTCGAAGTCGTTTTTGCCAACCACCGATCCGTCGCGTGCCACAGCCAACTGGCCGGCCACGTGATACATCGCCGTACCCGCAGGCACTCGCGTCACGTGCGAATACAGGCCCTGCGCAGGGCCGGTTCCTTCTGGGTTCAGGTATTGAATGCGCTCCTGCATCTGCATGTCTTTCTCCTCCGGTTTAAGTGAACACGTGTTGAAAAAATCAATCAGCTTCTTGGCGGCATGAACGATGTCACCCCCGGCCGTCCTGGCAAGTGCAGCACGGCGCTGGCTTCCGGTGACTGGGCCAGCAGGACGCCATGGCGCCAGACTTTCAGTCGAGCGGCACGCAGGCGGATCGCTTCGACCGGATCGCGCGCCTGCAGCAGCACAAAGCTGGCATCGCAGCCTTTGTCGATGCCATAGCCTGTCAGATGCATGATGCGCGCCGCTTGCGTGGTGACCGCCTCGAAGCAGGCGCGCATGCCGGCCTGGCTGGTCATCTGCGCCACATGCAGGCCCATGTGGGCCACCTCGAGCATGTCGCCCGAGCCCAGGCTGTACCAGGGATCCATCACGCAGTCGTGACCGAAGGCAACGGTCACGCCCGCCTGGATGAGCTCAGGCACGCGGGTCATGCCGCGCCGCTTGGGGTAGGTGTCGTGCCGTCCCTGAATGGTGATGTTGATCAGCGGATTGGCCACCGCGCTCACACCGGCCTCGGCGATCAGCGGGATCAGTTTGCTCACGTAGTAGTTGTCCATGCTGTGCATTGAGGTCAGGTGCGAGCCATTGACCCGGCCTTGTAAGCCCAAGCGGCGTGCCTGACTGGCCAGTGTCTCAATATGGCGCGACAGGGGGTCGTCGGTCTCGTCGCAATGCATATCGACCAGCAAGCCACGATCCGCCGCAAGTTCGCACAAGAGCTTGACGCTGTGTGCGCCGTCCTCCATGGTGCGCTCAAAGTGGGGAATGCCACCCACCACATCGACACCCAGGTCTAGCGCCCGGGTCAGGCTGTCCATGCCCCCGTCCGTGCGCAAGACACCGTCTTGGGGGAAGGCTACGAGTTGCAGATCGAGATAGGGCGCCACCCGCTTTTTGACTTCAAGCATGGCCCGCACGGGCAGCAGGCTCGGATCGCTGGTGTCTACGTGGCTTCTGATGGCCAGCAGCCCTCGCGCAACGGCCCAGTCGCAGTAGGCCAGTGCCCGATCGATCAGTGTCGCTTCGGTCAGTAGCGGCTTGAGCTCACCCCACAGCGCAATGCCCTCGAGCAAGGTGCCGCTTTGGTTGATGCGCGGCTTGCCGTAGCTCAGCGTTGCGTCCATGTGGAAGTGCGGATCGCAAAAGGGCGGGCTCAGCAGCAGGCCTTGCGCGTCCACGGTTTCTCGTGCGGGCGCTTTCAGTCCAGCGGCCACTTCGACAATGCGCCCGTCCTCAACGGCCACGCTCATCATGCTGCGGCCGTCAGGCAGGTTGGCGTTGGTGATTAATAAATCGAGCATCAGCGTTCCCCTTTGCGGTAGGGTTTCATCAGCGCTTGCGGATAGGTGGCGCGCCGTGCCACGATCACCAGCGCAAGAATCGACAGTGCGTAGGGCAGCATCAGGTAGACCTGGTAGGGCAAGCCCGCATCGCCCATTTGCTGCACCCGTAATTGCAGCGCATCGAAGAAGGCAAACAGCAGCGCACCCAGCAAGGCCTTGCCCGGACGCCAAGAGGCAAACACCACCAGCGCCACGCAGATCCAGCCGCGCCCGTTGATCATGTTGAAGAAGAAGGCGTTGAACGCCGACAGCGTGAGAAAGGCCCCGGCCACGCCCATCAGGGCTGAGCCCGCCACGATGGCGCCGGTTCGAACGGCTGCCACTGATATCCCCTGTCCTTCAGCGGCCTGCGGGTTTTCTCCGACCATACGTACGGCCAGGCCCGCTGGTGTGCGGTAGAGGATCCAGGCCGACAGCGGAATCAGCGCAATGGCCAGCAGCGTCAGCGGGGTTTGGGCCTCCAGCACCGCAATGCCCAGCCAGTCCATGGGCTCAAACGGCGTGATGGTCGGTGGCGTATTCACCTTGGGAAAGCTCACCCGGTAGCTGAAATAGCTCAGCGCGGTGGCCAGCATGGTGATGCCCAGACCCGCCACATGCTGGGAGAGCGCCAGCCCTACCGTCAGGAGCGCATGCAGCAGGCCCAGCACGACCCCAGTGAGCGCGGCTACCGCCACACCGCCCCACAGCGGCAGGCCCTGGTAGACCGCCAGCCAGCCGGTGAACGCGCCGGCCACCATGATGCCTTCGATGCCCAGATTGAGAACGCCGGCGCGTTCGCACCACAGCACGCCCAGAGTGCCCAGGATCAGCGGGGTTGCAATGCGCAGCACCGCAACCCAGTAGGCCGAGGACGTTAGCAGGTCGAGCAGCTCAGCGATCAAGCGCTCACCTCCAGCGCAGACGGTACTGCGTCAGCAAAGTGGCCACCAGCACGCAAAGCAGTGAAACGGCCACGATCACGTCGGCCAGATAAGTGGGAACACCAATAGCACGACTCATGCTGTCAGCGCCTACCAGTACGCCGGCGATGAAGACGCTTGCGGCGACCACGCCCAACGGGTGCAGCCCCGCCAGCATGGCCACCACGATACCGCTGTAGCCATAGCCTGGGGACATGTCCAGCGTCACATAGCTGGTGCGACCGGCCACCTCGATGGCGCCGGCCAGGCCAGCCAGCGCCCCTGAGAGCAATGCAACCAGCACCACGGTGCGCGTGACCGGCACACCGGCAAATGCCGCGGCTCGCGCATTGCTCCCCAGTGCGCGAATGTCAAAGCCGAGCCGGGTGTACTTGAACATCGCCCACAGGACTGCGGCTGATGCAAGCGCCCAGATCAGACCGGCATGCACCCGCGTGCGCTCGATCAGGCGGGTCAGTTCAAGCTCGCTGTGTAGCGCCACGCTCTGCGGCCAGCCCATCGCAGTCGGGTCTTTCATCGGTCCATCGAGCATGGCTGACACCAGAAGCAGCACCATGAAATTGAGCAGCAGCGTGGTCACCACTTCATCCACACCAAGCCGCACCTTCATGAGGGCGGGTCCCAACAAGAGCAGGGCACCGGCCAGCGCTGCCGCCAGCATCATCAGGGGGAACAGCATCCAAACGGGCCCCGGCAGACCGTCGACGCCTTGCATGCCGCCAACGGCGACGGCCGCCAGCGCACCGGCATAGAGCTGTCCCTCGGCCCCGATATTGAACAGCCGTGCCTTGAAGGCCACCATCGCAGCCAGCCCGGTCAGCATCAGCGGGATGGCCCGCGTGAGCGTTTCGCTCCAGGCGAACACGGAACCAAAAGCCCCCTGCAGCAGCAGACCCCAGGTGCGGCCGATGGGTGCGCCGGCCCAGGCCACCAGCACGCTGCTGATGAGCAGGGTCACCAGTATGGCCGCCAGGGGCGCAAGCACCCAGGCCATGGGCGATGTGCCCATCCGCCTTTCAAGATGCATGGGCCGCCCCCGCCATGGCCAAGCCGATGCGCTCTCGCGTCCACTGTGCATGCGGCTGGGCTTCGGTCAGCCGTCCATCGTGCATCACCGCAATGCGGTCGCCCAGGGCCATCACCTCGTCAAGATCGTCTGACAGGAGCAGCACCGCCGCCCCCGCATCGCGCGCGGCCACCAGTTGTTCCTGCACATATGAAACCGCGCCCACGTCCAGCCCCCAGGTGGGCTGGTGGGCGATGATCAACCGGGGTGCTGCATCACCCGTGCCCGGCGGCGGCAAGAGAGCGCGGCCGAGGATGAGCTTTTGCATGTTGCCGCCCGACAGCGACCGGGCCGGCGAGAGCAGGCCACCGCCCCGCACATCAAAAGCCTCGATGATGCGCTGCGCATGGCCTCGTGCGGCCGCCCGCTTGATCCACGGGCCGTGCGCGAAGGCCTTGCTGCGCAGCCGTTCGGAGACCGCGTTCTCCCACACGGGCAAGTCGCCCACCACGCCCACCGCTTGTCGGTCCTCCGGAATGCGCGCCACGCCGCGACTGACCAGCCAGGCCGGCGATGCACGCATCGGCTGGCCGTCAAGCAGGACCGTACCCGAAGAGGCACGCCGCATACCGCACAGCAGTTCAGCCAGCGTGGCTTGCCCGTTCCCGGAGACTCCGGCAATCGCAACGATTTCACCGGCGTGCAGCGTGAGCGAAACCTGCTTGAGTTGACCGCGCACACCGGCGGGCGTGCTGACCGCTTCAAGGCGACAGACTGCGCCTCGAACTGCATGCGCCGGTCTTCGTTCCAGGGCGTCGACCGCATGGCCCACCATCCACTGGGCCAGTTGGGCCTGCGTGGTCTGGCTGGCATGGGCCTGCGCTACCAGCTTGCCTTGCCTGAGCACCGCAACGCGATGCGACAGCCTGAGCACTTCGGCCAACTTGTGGCTGATGAAGATGATGGACAGCCCTTGCGCCACCATATGAGTCAGCGTGCTGAACAGCGCTTCGCTCTCTTGCGGTGTGAGCACGGCGGTGGGTTCGTCAAGGATCAGGATGCGGGCGCCACGGTAGAGCGCCTTGAGGATCTCAACCCGTTGCCGCTCGCCCACCGACAGGGAGCCGATCAGCGCTTCGGGTTGCACCGACAGCCCGAAGCGACCTGCGACCTCCATCAATCGTGCGCGGGCTTCGGCCCGACGGGAGACCGGCTGCCACAGGGGCTCGGTACCCATGATCACGTTGTCCAGCACCGACAGGTTGTCGGCCAGCGTGAAGTGCTGGTGCACCATGCCAATACCGGCGGCCAGTGCGGCCCGAGGGTTACCCGGCGGCAGCGGCGCTCCGTTGACTTCAATCGTGCCCGCATCGGCCATGTAGTGGCCAAACAAGATAGACACCAGCGTGGACTTGCCCGCTCCGTTTTCGCCGAGCAAAGCCAGCACCTCCCCCTGTGCCAGCGAGAGCGAGATATCGTCGTTGGCCACCAGCGAGCCAAATCGCTTGGTGATGCCCGACAGACGTAGGACAGGCGCAGGTGCCATCGCGGATCGCGGGCGCAACAGGCCCGCGATCGTCAGGGGCGTATCACTTGCCGGACTTGGGCTGGGTGTCGTTCACCTTGACGGTGAATTTGCCCGCAAGAATCTCGGCCTGGCGGGCCTTGACTTTGGCCACGATCTCGGCCGGCACCTTTTTCTCGAAGGTGCCCAGGGGTGAAAGCTCAGAGCCCTTGTACTTCATCATGGAGTATTGACCGTAGTCCTCGGCGGTGAACTTGCCGTCCTTGACCATCTTCAGTGCGCGGTCGATGGTCGGCTCCATGTTCCAAAGTGCTGAAGCGACCACCGTGTCCGGGTACTGTTCCTGGGTGTTGATGACGTTGCCGATAGCCAGCTTGCCGCGCTCCTTGGCAGCGTCTGACACGCCAAAGCGCTCTGCATACATCACGTCGGCGCCTTTGTCGATCATGGCGAAAGCCGCTTCTTTGGCCTTGGGCGGATCGAACCAGCTGTTGATGAAGGTGACGCTGAACTCGACCTTTGGATTGGTTTCGCGCGCGCCCGCCATGAAGGCGTGCATCAGGCGGTTGACCTCGGGAATCGGAAAGCCGCCGACCATGCCAATTTTGTTGCTCTTGGTCATGCCACCGGCAATCAGGCCGGTCAGATAGGCAGGCTCTTGGATGTAGTTGTCGAACACACTGAAGTTGGGGGCCTGTGGCTTGCCGGACGATCCCATCAGGAAAGAGACCTTCGGGAAGTCTTTGGCCACCTTGCGTGCAGCCGCCTCGACCGCGAACGATTCACCGACGATCAAGCGGTTGCCACCGGTCGCATACTCGCGCATGACGCGCTCATAGTCGGCGTTGGACACGTTTTCGCTGGCTTTGTATTCGATTTCGCCACGTGCTTCGGCGGCCTTGAGGGCCTTGTGGATGCGGCTCACCCATTGCTGCTCGAAGGGCACGGTGTAGATCGCGGCGACCTTGAGCTTGCCGCCTGCCTGCGCAAGTGCGAGGCTTGGAAGGACTGACAGGGCGGCTGCGGCAAGCGCGGTGGCGGTGCGTCGGCTGATACGGTTCATGGTTGCGATCTCCTTGGAGTGGGTGAAAGAACAGTTGAAAGAATTTTGAAGGGGGCTACTTGGTGCCAAAGATGCGGTCGCCCGCATCGCCAAGCCCTGGCAGGATGTAGCCGTGATCGTTGAGCTGGCGGTCGATGGCCGCGGTGTAGATGGGCACATCAGGGTGTGCATCGTGGAAGGCCTTGATGCCCTCGGGGCAGGTCAGCAGGCAGACAAACTTGATGGAGCGCGGTTGCAGTTCTTTGATGCGCTCGACCGCCGCAATGGCCGAGTTGCCGGTTGCCAGCATGGGGTCGACCACCACCACATCGCGCTCGTTCATGCCCAGCGGCATCTTGAAGTAGTACTCGACCGCTACCAGTGTCTTCGGGTCGCGGTATAGGCCAATGTGGCCCACGCGCGCGCCCGGTACCACGCCCAGCATGCCATCGAGGATGCCGGTGCCTGCGCGCAGGATCGACACGAAGACCAGCTTCTTGCCGTCAATCACCAGCGCCTTCATGGGCTCCAGCGGCGTTTCGATATCGATCTGGTGCAGAGGCATATCGCGCGTGACCTCGTAGGTCATGAGCATGGCCAGTTCATTGAGCAGTCGGCGAAAGCTGTTGGTGCTGGCGTCCTTGCGACGCATCAGGGTCAGCTTGTGCTGCACCAGCGGGTGGTCGATAAGGTGGACATGGCGCATGGGGGTTGTCTCTCCGGGTTCGACGATTCAGAAAACAGTGCCGTCGCTGGCAATCGACAAAGGCGGCAGCCCGTTTCGCAAAGATTGTGCCAGCGCCCGACCGGTGGCCCAGGTGCCCCCTTCGAGCACGCAGGCCAGCGGCATCTCTTGGGCCGTTCGCCCGAGTGCGTGTCGCACCAAGGGGGCCAGCTCATCGAGCAGGGCCACGGTTAGCGCCCGCCACTCGACGATGAGCCCATCGCCGACCTCCCAGATACGGCTGGTGTGGCCTTGCCCCCTCGGGCGCAGAACGCCGGTGTCGAGGAACAGGCCGCCATTGCGATATTCAGGCAGGCCGGTCAGGTCATCGAGCCCGCGTACCGTCACCCCCGCCCACTGGAGCGGCTCGAGCAGCGAGTAGGTGAGCCACTGGGTGAGTTTGTGAAACGGCATCCAGCCGGCGGTCAAGCCGTCACCGGGTGCCTCGGGATGGCGCCAACAGTCGCCCAGGGCGATGCCGCCGATCGCGTTGGGGGCAGCCCAGATGCCGGACAAGGTGGAGAGCAGCAGGCGCAACACATCATGCACCTCGATGGCACCGTCCTCGCTGCGGGGCAGGCTGTCCCAAATGCCGCCGGGCCGACCGGCCGCGCCAAAGCGTGCAGGCTGGGTGGCCAGGGCATCGCCCAGACGCCGCAGCAGGGCTGCCCGCCCCTCGAGCCCCACCAGGGGGTTGGAGGCAGAGACCTGGAAGGCCTTGGCCAAGTCGTCGGCTTCGATCGCGCGCAGGCCAGCCGCATCGGCTTGAAGCGGCTGGGCGGGATCGCTTGAGAACAGCCCGGCGGTAAATGCGTGAAAGCTAGCCACCCCCAGTCCTTCAGAGCGCGTGAGTTGCAGTCCGGTCTCGGGCTCAAGATATTGCCACTGTGCGCCGGCGCCAGCGTCGAGCAGCACGCTGACCAGGGCCAGGTCGATTTGCGCCCGCGCCCGCGAGGCAGCATCTGTCGCCCCGAGCTGCTGATCCAGCTGGGCTGCGCGTTGCACCCCGCCGGCTTCGAAGTGGCGCCACCGGCTGTGGTACGGAATGCGCAGATCGGGGTAGCGGCTGCGAGTCACATCGGCCACCCGCGCGGCTGTGGTCGCCATGGCGTGGTCGTCCACCAAGAAGTGCGGTGAGCGGCCGGCGCGTGCATGCGCGAGCAGCGCCTGAGCACGCAGACGAATGGCGGTCGTGCTGCGCAGCGCGTCGACAGCGCCTTGCGCGGTGCGCAGGTCGGGCTGGCCTTCGCTCATGCGTCCAGGCCCCGTCCCTTGGCTTTTTTTAGCTCGTCGGCATCGGGCACCGGGCCGGGCGTGAAGTAGCCAGCCGCCATCTTGGCGTCGATTTCTACCCGCGCATCGGCCGGGACCAGTTCCTCGGGAATGTTGACGCGTTCGCCCACCTCAATGCCGGCCCCGGTGATGGCGTCGTACTTCATGTTGCTCATGGAGACCAGGCGATGAATCTTGCGGACGCCCAGCCAGTGCAGCACATCGGGCATGAGCTCCTGAAAGCGCATGTCCTGTACACCCGCTACGCATTCGGTTCGCGCAAAGTATTGGTCTGCAGTGTCTCCGCCAGGCTGTCGCTTGCGCGCGTTGTAGACCAGGAATTTGGTGACCTCGCCCAATGCGCGTCCTTCTTTGCGCGAGTAGGCGATCAGCCCCACACCTCCCCGGCCACCCACTTCGCGGGGCTGCGCCCCGCGGATGCACTCTTCAATGGCATGGGTTAGGTAGGGCCGGCAGGTGCAGATGTCCGAGCCGAACACATCCGAGCCGTTGCATTCATCGTGTACCCGCGCTGTCAATTCGACCGCCGGATTGGCCAGGTCCTGCGGATTGCCAAAGATATAGATCGTCTGACCGCCAATCGGGGGTAAGAAAACATCCAGGTCTGATCGCGTGACAAGTTCCGGGTACATGCCACCGGTTTCCTCAAACAGTACGCGCCGCAGATCGGTCTCGGAGCAGCCAAAGCGGCGGGCCACTTCCGGCAGGTACCACACCGGCTCAACGGCCACCTTGGTCACCACCGCCGCCCCGCCTGGCAGCAGCAGGCTGCCGTCGGGCTGCAGGCGTTTCTTTTGCAGGGCCTCAATCACTTCGGGGAGGATCACATGGGCCTTGGTCACGGCAATCGTCGGCCGGATGTCGTAGCCCGCAGCGAGCTCCTGCGCGAAGACACCAGCCACCTCGGCCCCCCAGGGATCAAGGCTGACGATCTTGCCCGGATCGCTCCATTGTGGGTAGGGGCCGATCTGGTCGGTGGGCGAGGTGTTGGTCAGATCCGCCCGGTGCTCGCGCTTGAGCGCCCCAGCGGCCACGGCCAGCGCCCGGTAGACGCTGTAACTGCCGCTGTGGGTGCCGATCACATTGCGATGCCCACGCGTCGTGGTGGTGCCCACCACAGGACCGCGCTGCGCAGCGGTCTCTGCCCCCCAGCGTATGGGCAGCGCCCCGAAGCCGCCCGAATGGGATGTCAAACGGATGTGGCCAGGTAAAGGGGCCGGAGCGGCTGTGCCGCCAGAGGTGGCAGTGGGCTTGTCTGCGGGCATGGATCACCTGTTTAAAAGGTGCACTTTAACGCCGATCCTGCGGGCTTGTGCAATGCCCCTTTGCCTGTCGCTGGAGCGGCGATCACCCCGCCTCGGCAACGCGCCATGGTGGACGCGCAGCGCTGATTTGCTTGCAAAAGTGCGGTTGGCGTTTCTGCTGCATGAACGCCCCGATGTATCCTTGGGGCCACCTGCGCCCCGTGCCTGTCAAGGCAAGGGGCAAGCTATTTGAGGGAGGGATTGCCGATGGTTGCCACATTGCCCGTTGTTCGACGGATTTCGGCCTGGCTGATGGCTTTGGCTGTGCCTGGCTTTTCATGGGCCCAAGCCGATTGCAAGCCCCCACCGCCTGACGTGGCGCGTCTGGTGGAGGTTCGCCCCGGGTTTCATCGTGTGGCCGGCCCGCTGGCCGAGTTTGATCCCTGTCATCGCTCGGTACAACTGTCGATGCCCGGTTTTTTTGCAGACAAGCTGGCTGAAAAGCCGCCCTTGATGATCATTGCCCACGGGGGCAATGGTCCCGGTTCGGCCGAGCAGGAAATGGTGCGACGCATGAATGCCCGGGGCGTGGCCACCTTGCTGTTCGATGCTTATGAGATGAATGGCTTCTCTTATCGAGGAACCTCGCTGTTCCTCACCGGCACCACCAATGAGTCACGCCAGCGCATGATCTTCAAGGCCACGCTGGGGGCCTACCATTGGATTCGGCAGAGCTCGCGTGTCGATACAACGCGCCTGTTCATTCACGGCTTGTCCAATGGCGGCAGCGTGGCGCTGAACATGGCCGCGGTGGTAGACCCGGCTCATGTTCGCATGGTCTTCTCCGAAGGAGCGCCAGCGGCCGGTATCGGCATGCCCGATCAGATTCGGGTGCCGCTCAAAATGGTTTTTGGCAAGCTCGACAACTACGGCGGCAAGACCGAGGACGACTGGATGCATCTGCGCACGGACCTCTGCCAAATCAGTCAGCCCGCCGATGATGCGGCGCCGGGCAGCACCCAGCGCTGCAGCCTGCGCACCAATCCGTTTTCACAGAGCCTGTCGCCGCAGCAGTGGGGCGATCAACTCAAGGCCGAGGGTCAGCCGCTAGAGTTTTGGTTCTACGACGATGCCGCGCACGGCTTGCTGGCTGGCCCGATCAACCGCGGGATGCGCACCTATGGTTCGGGGCCGACGGCGCTGCGGCGTTACGGTTGGATCGGTGCCAGCCCGGATGCGGCCAATCGCTTCGCCGCCGACCTGGTGAAGGCCATCCGTTCCACCTACCCGTAGGAGGGCTGGTGCCCGGGACGCTACGGCGGTGCCTCAGGGCCGCTCCGGCGCAGCAAGGGCTTGTACTAGAGCTGGTCGATGGCCGTTGAGACGGGTGCCGACTTCTTCGGTTCATCATTGAGCGAGAAGCGGTCGAGGGTGCGGGTATAGAAGCTCGCGCCAAAGCGTGCCACTGGGCTGTACTCGCGCAGGTTGACGCGCCAGGCCTGCGTGTCGATGAGGCCCTCGCGTGCAGCCAGCCACCGGATACGTCCGATAAACACATAACGGCTTTCGGTTTCGAGCTTTTCATGCAGCACGCATTCGAAAGCCACCGGTGACTCGGCAATGCGCGGCGGGGCCACGCAGCGAGATGGGACAGCCGTCAGGCCCACCTGATTGAGCTCGCTGACATGGGACGGAAAGGCTTGCCCGCAGTCGTGCATCTTCTGCGCCATCGGCTCATCGGACATGTGCACCACAAATTCCCCGCTGTGCAGGATGTTGGCCGCCGTGTCCTTGAGCCGGCCATCGGAAAGACGGTTGATGCTGATCATTAGGATTGGCGGGTCTTCGCCGACCATGTTGAACATCGAGAACGGGGCGGCATTGGCTACGCCGTTAGCCCCCAGGGTGGTGACCAGCGCAATCGGCCGCGGCACGATCAGGCTGGCCATCAGCTTGTAGCGCGGATAGCTGTCTAGTTGTTCGAAATCGACTTCGGTCATGTCGGGCCTCGTTTTGCAGCAGGCGCGCCGGCGCAATAAAACGGGCCACCCTCGGGTGGCCCGCTGCTAAGCCCAGTGTAAGACGGGCTGAGAACTCAGGCGATCACCTCAACTTTGGCCTTTTTGGCCACTGCCGTCCAGGTGCTGATCTGAGAGCGGATCAGTTTGACGAATTCATCGCCCACCACCGGCGTCTTACGCGGCAGGGTCTGCAGCTCTTCGAGGCGGGACATGATGTCGGGCTTGGCCATGATCTCAGGGATCAGGGCGGTGAGCCTTTGGACGATGGGCGCGGGCATGTTTTTCGGCCCCGACAGGCCCAGCCACTGCGAACCGGTGAGCGAGGGGAAGCCTACTTCGGCGAAGGTTGGGATGTTCGGGAAGGCCGGCAGGCGGGCCGGCGTGGAGATGGCCAGTGCGCGCAGGGTGCCAGCCTTGAGCTGGTTGGTGTTGGTGGTGATCGGGTCAAACAGGCTGTCGATCTGCCCACCGAGCAGGTCTTGCATGGCCGGCGCGCTGCCCTGGTAGGGCACATGGTCGTGCTGGGGTGCCGGACCTTCGAGCTTGAGCAACTCGCCGTACAGGTGGTTGGCCGAGCCGATGCCCGAGGAGCCATAGCGCACCGGACGGGTTTTGGCGGCCGCCATGTACTGGGCCATGGTCTGGAAAGGTGACTGCGCCCGGACCAGCAGCGTCATGGGGGCCTCAACCAGCATGCCCATGTGGGTGAAGTCGCCCACCGGGTCAAAAGGCATGGTGTTGCGGGTGGCGGTTGCATAAATATGCACCGAGGCATGGCTGACCAGCAGGGTGTAGCCGTCGGCGGGCTGCTTGGATGCCAGATCGGTCCCGATCAGGCCGCCCGCACCGGGCTTGTTGTCCACCACCACGCTTTGACCGAGCGCTTGCGACAGGTGCGGTGCCATCAGGCGAGCCACCGTGTCGACCAGGCCGCCGGGCGGGTACTGCACCATCAGGCGGATAGGGCGGTTCGGCCAGGCCGAGCTTTGCGCATGGACCCAGGGGGCGGCCAGGGCGGCTGTACCTGCGGCCAGTAGTTCACGACGTTTCATTTTCAAATCCTTCCTTGTTAGTGATCGATTTGGGTTGGTAGAAAATTGCAAGCTTTTCAGGGCCCAGCCTTTATGCTCAGCAGGAACAATGCCAGCAGTTGGTCCGAGCGGGCCGGACGATGGTGGAACCCGAATCCGCAGAGAATGAGCCGGATGCCGGCCGCCAGTTCTTTTCTCGAGGGTTATTTTTTCGCCTCATTTTGGGGCTGACTATTTGTAAAAAGAGTCTTTTTGCACCTTATTGGTG
>JBILUT010000204.1:0-3930 GCA_044370875.1 Polaromonas sp.
CCGTAAAAACCAAACTCGGCGTTTCGGGTTCGGCGCCAAATCATGAAGACCAGCGCCAGGGTCATGGCCATAAAGATCAGGCTCACCAGGAAAAGCCGCGGCGCTATGAACGAGTAAGCCGGCGAGGTTGAAAAGATCAGCAGCACCAGACAAAGAACCGCGAACCAGCGGTAGGCCAGGTGGATACGCGGATAGTGCTCACCCAAGCCCAGCAGCCGCGACCAGGTATAGACCGCTGCCCCGATGCTCCCGATCACGCCCAGACCGGTCACTGCGTCGGACAGCCAAGGCGTCTCCTCTCCGACGAACACGGCCGCATAACCGTGGATCGCCAGGAAAAAAAGCAGCAAGGTCAACACGTACACCGCAAAAGACAGCATGCTGCCATCGCGCAACCAGAGACCGCTCATCACGTTGATCAGAACGATGAGCAGCATCAACCCGAAATACAGCCCCTGAAAAAAATTAATTTGGCTCTCATGTCTTGAGAAGGCCTCTGACTGCCACAGCGTGGCATTGAAATTGAGCGCGCTGATGGACTGCACACGGACGTAAATCTCCACCGGCGTGTCTGCTGGCAGGGTCAGCGCAAGCGCGTGCTGGGGAGTTGGCAGTGGACGTTGCTCGAAGGGCACATGGTCCCCGAGGCGAAATTCCTGTATGGGCCGACCTGCAGCAAGAATCCAGACGCGAACGTCGTCGAGATAGGGTTCTCCCATGCCGAGAACCCAGGCCTCTGGAACCCCATGAGGCCGCTGCACCCGAAACCGGTACCAATGCGCCGCCGTCCCGAAACCACCGCTGCTCAGGCCCCCAATGGGCGAGAAGGCCAACTGGCGAACCTCGGGCAGCTGGACGCGCCCCGTTGCATCGATGTGGCGCTCAAGATATCCCAGGGTCGGCACAGCGCCCGATGCAGCTTGCAAGTTGAGAACCGGCAGACCCTGGGCCGCTACCGATTCAAGCGCGCCCATCAGGAGCGCCACCAGGCCGATCAGCAGGCGCCTCACACTGGCTCCACCAGCGCCGAAGCAGTGAAGGTATAGCCTTGGTTGTAGCTCGGTCGCAGGGGCAGCTCGACCCTGCACTGCTCCATAACCTTGCGACGGAGCCGGCTGGCATAGTTCTCCAGATTGCGGCTGTTGGAGAACGTATCTGGCCTGCCCAGCGCGAGCAGCAACTCCGGACGTGAGACCGGCTGACCCGAGTGGCGCATAAGCACCCGCAGCAGGTTGACCTCGGTCTGGGTCAGGGCGACCTCACCGGCACCGGGGGCGACCAGCAGCCATCGGCCGGCCAGCAGACGCCAGGGCGCCTGCCCGCCTGGCGACATGGACTCGGTGCCGGCGTGTCGAGGACCGCCGCCACCGGATCCCTGCGCCATGCGCCTTAGCAGACTGTGGCAGGTGGCAGCGATCACCTCCATCGTGGTGGTTTTGGCCAGATAGACATCTGCGCCCGCGCGCAAGCCGTTCACTTGATCGACCGACTCCTTGAAAGCAGTCAGCATCACGATGCCCATGGTGCTTCTGCGACGCACCCACCGCGCGACCTCCAGCCCATCGTCACCGGGCAGGCCGATGTCCAGCAACACCAGCTCACAGCGCTCGTCCTCAAAGGCCTCGTAGAAGGACTCGGCCGATTCATGCGCAAAGGTTTCGAAGCCACAGGAGCCGAGGTACTCGCTCAGGTCCACCCGCAAGCTGTGCTCGTCTTCAACAATGGCCACCCGTGACTGGGTCATGGCTGCTGCGTCTCCCGATCGAATCGACAAAAAACAGGACTATGCCCGAATTTCAAATCGAAGCCCATGGGCGCGGACCCCGTCGGAGCGAATCGCTTGCGCCGTCCCCGGACACTCAAGCGGGCCGGTTGGCTGACAGATGCAGACAAGCCCAGGGATAAAGCGGTCAAGCGCCAGGGGCTTCAGCGCATCACCACCAGCACAATCCCGGCCATGGCCAGGGCGCTGCCGCCCATGAGCTTGAAGGTCCAGGGTTCGCTGTCATCGAGCATCAAGCGGCTCAGGGGGAACACCAGCAGCGGCGTGCACATACCGATCAGCACCGCGATGCTGATGGGGATGTAGGCCATGGCAGCAATGCTGAAGATTTGCCCGCCGATATTGCCCAGCCCCACGATCGAAAACAGGATCAAACCGCGAGCCGATGCCCGGCGCAGTTGCGCCAGCAGATCACGCTTGCCCGGCGTCACCGCCACATGCAGGACCAGTCCAGCCACCGCACCCACGAGCGCGCCGATCACCGGCTCGGGCCACTCACGCACCGCATAACCGCGCATCAGGTTACCGCCAGCATAGGCGGCCGAACTGCCAAAGCCCAGCACCAGCAGGGAGTGCATCAGAGAAAACCGCCCGGCCGACGAACGCATGGACTGGGCCCCGCGCTTGTGACCGACGATGAGCAGACCCGTGACCGCCATGGCCATGCCCAGCAAGGCCGGCGCGCTAAGCCGTTCATCAAAAAGCCACCAGGCCAGCGCAGCGGTAAATACCGGAATACCCATCTGAAAGACGCTGGTGCGCTCAGGCCCAAAACGGTTGACCGCCTCGTAGAACAACCAGCGCCCCATGAAGGTGGCGCACACGCCAGCCGCGGCAAAGGCCCAGAAAGCCTGCGCGTGCCAGCCGATCGGATGCGCCTGCCACCACTGATCAATAAGCACCAGCAGAGCAGCCACCACCACATTGACAGCGGTGGAAACCACAAAGCCGAGCGCTATCGACATATACGGCATCGCCAACCGTGCCGCCATGATCGAGACGGTAAAGCTCGTCAGGCTGCCCAGGGCCATCAGGTAGCCAGTCAGCGCATCGCTCATGAAGAGCTGCCAGCCCGATTCAGAAAATCAGGTTCACGCTGGACTTCGAGGCGATCAGTTCGGGAGTGACTCCGGGTGCCAGTTCCACAACCTTCAGGCCCTGCGGCGTGACATCCATCACACCCAGGTCGGTGATGACGCGATCAACCACGCCCACGCCGGTCAGGGGCAAGGTGCACTGGGTCAGGAGCTTGTGGTCCTCAGTTCCGTCCTTCTTGCGCGCCACATGCTCCATCAGCACGATCACCCGCGGCACACCCGCCACCAGGTCCATCGCGCCGCCCATGCCCTTGATCATCTTGCCTGGTATCATCCAATTTGCCAGGTCGCCACGCTCGCTGACTTGCATCGCCCCCAGGATGGACAGATTGATCTTGCCGCCGCGAATCATGGCAAAGCTGTCATGGCTGCCGAAAATCGAGGAGCCAGCCAGCGTGGTGACGGTCTGCTTGCCCGCATTGATCAGGTCGGCATCGACCTGGTCCTCGGTGGGGAAGGGGCCTATGCCCAGCATGCCGTTTTCCGACTGCAACCAGACCTCCTTGTCGGCCGGCACATAGTTGGCCACCAGGGTGGGAATGCCTATGCCCAGGTTGACATAAAAACCGTCTTCAAGTTCCTGCGCCGCGCGCGCGGCCATCTGTTCTTGGGTCCAGGGCATGACTCAGGCTCCTTGCGTGGTGACGGTGCGCTTTTCGATGCGCTTTTCGGGCGTGGCATTGAGCACCAGGCGGTGCACGTAAATACCCGGAAGGTGAATCTCATCGGGATGCAGCTCGCCCAGAGGCACGATCTTCTCGACCTCAACCACGCAGACCTTGCCCGCCATGGCCACCGCGGGGTTGAAATTGCGGGCCGTGTAGCGAAATCGCAGATTACCCGAGGTGTCGGCCACGTCGGCCTTAACCAAAGAAACATCGGGCAGCAGGGCGCGCTCCATGATGTAAGACTCACCGTCGAACTCTCGCGTCTCCTTGCCCTCGGCCACCAAAGTACCCACACCCGTCTTGGTAAAGAAGGCCGGAATGCCGGCCCCACCCGCGCGCAGCTTTTCGGCCAAGGTGCCCTGGGGGGTAAATTCCAGCTCAA
>JBILUT010000151.1:0-4781 GCA_044370875.1 Polaromonas sp.
CCAAAATTCCCCACTGCTGCCTCCCGTAGGAGTCTGGGCCGTGTCTCAGTCCCAGTGTGGCTGGTCGTTCTCTCAAACCAGCTACAGATCGTCGGCTTGGTGAGCCTTTACCCCACCAACTACCTAATCTGACATCAGCCGCTCCAATCGCGCAAGGTCTTGCGATCCCCTGCTTTCATCCATAGATCTCATGCGGTATTAGCGTAAATTTCTCTACGTTATCCCCCACGATTGGGCACGTTCCGATGCATTACTCACCCGTTCGCCACTCGTCGCCAGGTTGCCCCGCGTTACCGTTCGACTTGCATGTGTAAGGCATGCCGCTAGCGTTCAATCTGAGCCAGGATCAAACTCTATAGTTCAATCACTGCAATAACTCCCCGCCCGAAAGCGGAGAGGAACTCATAAAAACGGAATTGAAGTGAACTTCACTTCTATCTCTATGAGCGTTTAAGGTCATCTGAGACCTGGCGCACTGCTTTCGCAGAGCACCTGGCAGTCGCCTTCAAACGCCCATACTTATCGGCTGTAACTTGTTAATGAACCAGAGGAGATCAAGACCAGTTGCCTAGGCTCTTCGCCGTGGCGCCACGCTTTTTCCTCGAACCCCGCCGCAATCAGCGAAGCCTCACATTATATACCGGATTTTTTTGCCCTGTCAACAGACGCTGCGCGAAAGCTTGACTGGACTGCTATCCGGGCCGCACAGACGCAATCGAGTTGCTTGCGCGGCATCTTCTCTAGGCAGCACTTTTTGGAACTTCCAAAAGCGCGCTGCGTTTTGAGCAGAGCCAGAGACTATAGCACGTTTTTTGGGGTCCGCAAAGATTCTCGCCGTTGCCTCATCCCTGCCTGCGGTCCATGTACTGCACATTAGAGGGCGCCGCTCGCTAGATGCACCCCGATAGCGGCCCGACAAGCAGCGTCTGATTGGGCTGGCGGCAGGGGCGAATGGTCCGCGCGCGCTCTGGTAAAACCGGGATGCGTCGCCGGCGTGGCCGCTTCAGACCGCCGCCACGCCTGCGAAGGGCAACACACCACCCATAATGGACTTCGATTTTTTTAGCGTCCCCATGGCTCTGATTTCTCTTGTCGATGCGCACCTGGCTTTTGGCCATGAACCCTTGCTCGATCGAGCGAGCTTCTCGCTTGAAGCAGGCGAGCGGGTAGGGCTAATTGGTCGCAATGGCAGCGGCAAATCATCGCTGATGAAGTTGCTGGCGGGCTTGGACAAGCCCGATGATGGTTCGCTTCAGTTTCAACAGAACTTGCGCATCGCCTATGTGGCTCAGGAGGCCCCGATGCCCAGCAAGGAAACCGTCTTCGAGACTGTCAGTGCTGGTGTGTTGGACATACGGCAGTGGATTGAGGCCTACCGCGAGGCCCGGGCCGGGCTGGACTTGGACGAGCTGCAGTCGCGCATTGAAGCGGTGGACGGATGGAACTGGGAGCAGCGTGTGCGAGAGATCCTGCAGCGCCTGAATCTGCAGGCCGATCTGACCATCGGGTCGCTTTCGGGCGGCGCCATCAAGCGAGTGGCTCTGGCGCAGGCGCTGGTGGCGCAGCCCGACGTGCTGCTTCTCGACGAGCCAACCAACCATCTGGACCTTGAATCAATCACCTGGCTGGAGGACCTACTGCTGGGCTTTGCGGGCAGCGTCGTGGTGATCACCCATGACCGGGCCTTCCTCGACCGAGTCGCCACCAGCATCGTGGAACTCGATCGCGGAGTCTTGCGCAAATATCCGGGTAACTTTGCGAAGTACGAGATGCTCAAACGCGATCAGCTCGAACAGGCCGCAGTCATCGAGGCCAAGGCCGACCGTTTGCTGGCTCAAGAGGAGATCTGGATCCGCAAGGGGGTCGAGGCGCGACGAACGCGTGCTGTGGCGCGCATCAATCGGCTGCACGAATTGCGCGCGCAGCGGGCTGCCAGGCGATCAAGTGTTGGTCGCGCAGCCATGGAGATCGGCGTTGCCGACAAAAGCGGGAAGCTAGTTGCTGAGCTGAACAACGTCAGCAAGAGTTTTGACCAAGCCGGGCATCGCAAAGTCATCGTCCAAAGTCTGAATCTGACCGTGATGCGCGGCGACAAGATCGGACTGATCGGGCCAAACGGAGCGGGCAAGAGCACGCTGCTCAAGCTGATTTTGGGCCTCATCGAACCAGATCCCAGCGTGCCGCCGGGGCAGGCGCGGTTGGGCACGCGTTTGGAGGTCGCATACTTTGACCAGATGCGTCAGTCGATCGACCTTGATGCCACCCTGGAGGACTTCATCAGCCCGGGCAGCGAGTGGGTCGAAATCAATGGACAGCGCAAGCACGTACGCAGCTATCTGGCCGACTTTCTTTTTGCGCCAGCGCGCGCACTTGCTCCGGTGCGAACCCTCTCGGGCGGCGAACGCAATCGGCTGCTGATGGCGCGCCTGTTTGCGCAGCCGGCCAATGTGCTGGTGCTTGATGAACCGACCAATGACCTCGACATTGAAACTCTCGAACTGCTGGAAGAACTGCTTCAGAGCTTCGAAGGCACTGTCCTGCTGGTCAGCCACGACCGACGCTTTCTCGACCGCGTGGCCACCAGCGTCCTGGTGTGCGAGTCAACCCGCGAAAATCCAGGTCAGTGGCGCGAGTATGTCGGCGGAGTCAGTGACTGGCTGATTCAGTCACCACGTGGCCGTAGCGCCGACCTGGCCAGAGCTCCTGAGGCGACAGCACGCACATCCGCCCCCTCTGAAGCCGCATTTGTAAAACCAGCAGCTGCGGTGACCAGCGAGAAGGCTCTCAAACGAAAGCTCAGCTACAAGGAGCAACGCGAGCTCGACGGACTGCCCGAGCGCATCAATGCCCTGGAGGCCGAACAGAAGTCGCTTGACCAGATCTTGGGCGAAGGCTCGATCTTCGCCCAGGATCCGCAGCAGGCTGCCACCTTAAGCCGGCGGGCCGTACAGCTGGAAGACGAGCTGATGGAGGCCCTCATGCGGCTGGAGGCCCTGAGCAGCTGATCGTCAGGTAGCAGGACTGCATTTGCCAGATCCTGCGGCCTCAGGCAAGGCCTGCAACGAACCCATCCAGATGGCCTTGGCTCAAACCGCAGTCACCCTGCTGGTACTCCTTCTAGGTTTGCCCAGCGGCGCATTCAAAATGTCTCATCGGGCGCCAGGTACCGCCACTGGCCCAAGGGCATGGGGCCCAGCAGGACCTGCCCAATGCGAATGCGCTTGAGGCCAGTGACCTGCAGTCCAACCGCCTCGCACATGCGCCGGATCTGTCTCTTGCGGCCTTCACGCAAAACGAATCGCAATTGCTCCGGGTTTTGCCAGCTGACTTGGGCCGGTCGCAAGGCCCGTCCATCAAGACTCAATCCGTGCTGCAGGCGCTTGATCTGCTCGGGCGGGAAGACCGACTGCACATCCTGCTGGCGCTGGCCATAGCTGACCCGCACCAGATACTCTTTCTCGACGTCGGAATCTTCACCGATCAGTTGCCGTGCCACGCGCCCATCCTGAGTCATGACCAACAGCCCCACCGAGTCGATGTCAAGCCGACCTGCCGGGGCCAAGCCCCGCAATTGCTGAGGTGCCCAACGCATCGGGCTGTTGCACTCGCGCCAGCGATGGGCCGCCTGAATCAGGGTGACTGCCGGCTTGTGTCCGTCCTCAGCCTGCGCGCTGACGTAGCCCACTGGCTTGTTGAGCAAGATGGTGACCTGCTCGCGCTGCACCTGCTGGGCCAGCCGATCCACCTCAATGCGCGCCTTGGCCTGCACCGACATGCCCAGGCTTGCGGGCTGGCCATCGACCCGCACCCAGCCGCGCGCGATCCAGTCATCGGCTTGGCGCCGCGAACACAGCCCCAGATCGGCCATGCGTTTGTTCAAGCGAACGGCCGCCGCCTCGGACTGCGCCGCGGCGGCCGGCACACGCACAGCAGCGGCCCGCCTGGGAGCTTGAGAATCCTGAGTCATCAAAAAATCCGATGAAGTTTGGTGAGCGGGTCTGGCTCAGCGGCTGAAGTTGTCGCTGCGCAGACGCTGAAGATCGAGCACTCGCAAGCCGCCGTACTCAACCCGGATCACTCCATGCGCCTCCAGCGTACGCAAAGCCTCATTCACGCGCTGACGGGATAAGCCTACCAGGTAAGCCAGTTCCTGCTGCGTGATGCGCAGCACCTCACCGACCCCCGGAAACAAGGCCGGGTTGAACAAGGCGGCCAGGTTGCGCGCAACGCGCAGATCCGGGTTGGTCAGGCGATCAATCTCCCGGGCGGCGATGAATTGCGCCAGGCGCTCATTAAGCTGACCCATCACGAAACGATTGAAACCGATCGAATGGTCCAGCAGCCAATCGAAGGTGCGCACCGGCAGCCCGGCAACCAGGCTACGCCGCAAGGCCAGCACGTTGTAACGATACGGCTCCCGCTTAAGCGCTGTCCCCTCGCCAAACCACCCGCCCGGCGGCAGGCCTGTGAACGTCATGGTGGTGCCCTGGGCGCTGTCGGTGCTCATCTTGAGCAATCCGTCGACCACGCCGAACCAATAAGTGACCTGCCGGCCGACGCGGCAGATGTGTTCGCCCGGCAGCGCTTGACTGACCTCAAGCTCAGCCACTGCACGCTCACGCTCGGCAGGCAGCAAGAGGCTCAACCAAGGTATGCCGCCGAGCTCGGTCACCGTCGGCGGGCGCCGGCGCTGATGGAGGCTGGGCTCAACGATCATCGAATGGACCTCTCTTGCGTAGAACTGACGGGGCGAGCCCCTCCACTAGGGTAATCCCCTGCAT
>JBILUT010000152.1:0-4738 GCA_044370875.1 Polaromonas sp.
TAGCCTGGTTGGGGCATTCGGGCTCGCACACATCGCAATTGATGCATTCGTCGGTGATCATCAGGGCCATGACCGCACCCGTCAGCCTTTGCGCGTGTACGCGCCGTACAGTTCGCTGGCAATGTCTGGACTGACCATTTGACTGACATCGCCGCCAAGCTTGCTGATTTCTCGCACCAGGGTGCTGCTGATGCATTGCACCTGAGCGTCAGGCAGCACGAAGATGGTTTCCACTCCGGGGCGCAGCTTGCGGTTCATGGCGGCCATCTGCGCCTCGTAGTCGAAGTCGGTGATGTTGCGCACCCCGCGCACCACCGCGCAAGCCCCCTGCTGTGCGCAGAAGTCCATGATCAGTCCATCAAAAGGTAGCACCTGCACACCAGCATACCCGGCGGTGGCTCGACGCACCTGATGCACCCGATCGTCCAGGCTGAACAGGGTTTTCTTGTGGTGGGCCGCAGCCACAGCAATGACCACGCGGTCAAACAGCGCCACAGAGCGCCGCACCACGTCGGCATGCCCCAGCGTGAATGGGTCAAAGGTGCCCGAGTAGACCGCAATGCGCGCCGAAGAGGATGTCATGTCCAAATTATGCCCGGGCGCCTCAGGCCGCGTCGATCCGCCCCAGAAGGTGGAAATGAACCGCGCCGGCTCGGCCCTGCCTGAGCAAGCGCAGACCCAGGGCGCGCAGGTCGGCAGCCGTCCAAGTGACCGGAGCCTCCAGGTAGATGACCCCCTGCTCGGCCAGCACCGGCACAGCTGCTTGCAGGGCCGGCACAAAAAGCCCGGACTCAAAGGGGGGATCAATCAACACCAGATGCACCTGGCCTGCCGGCAAAGCGCGTAGCAAGGACAGCCCGTCGCCACAGACCACGCTCAGGGCTTGAGCGCCCAGCTTGTTCCTCAGGGCTTCGATCCGGCCGACCAGTTGCGCATCCTGTTCGAAGGCCGATACGCGCGCCGCGCCCCGGGAGGCTGCCTCAAAGGCCAAGGCACCTGTGCCTGCAAAAACGTCAACCACCTGCCAGCCGCTGAGGTCCTGCCCTAACCAGTTGAACAGCGTTTCCCGAACGCGATCAGGGGTGGGGCGCAATCCTGGGCGCTGCGCCACCGGGATCGGCGTGCGCTTGTAAATCCCACCAATGATGCGTACCTGACCGGGTAAGGCCCGGGCACCGCCGCCTGCGGCTGCGGGCGACCTGCTCAAGAGGCGCCCCCCAGCAGCACGGTGACCATGCGTTCTGGCTGCAGCTTTCGGGCAAAGGCGGCCCGGATATCGGCGGTGGTCAGCCTTTCGACCTGGCTGGTCCAGGTGCTCAAGTAGTCCAGCGGTAAATCGTGCCAGGCGATGTTGGCCACGTTCTCCAACAGGCGGGCATTGCTGTCCAGACGCAGCACAAACCCAGAGACCAGCGACTGTTTGGCCTGCCGCAGCTCGTCCTCGGTTGGCCCCTGAGCCACAAAATCCCGCACCACCTGTCGCGCCACCTCGAGCGCCTGAGTGGCCTGGTCTGGCCGAGTGGACAAACCGACCGTAAATGAGCCTGCGTGCAGACCCGGTGAAAAATAGCTGTAGACGCTGTAGCTCAGGCCGCGCAGCTCGCGTACCTCACGTGTCAGGCGAGAGACAAAACCGCCACCTCCCAGGATGTAGTTGCCTACAGTGAGCGCAAAAAAATCAGGATCCGAGCGCTTGAAGCCGGGCTGACCCATCAGGACCTGGGCCTGGGCTGCCTTGAATGCGATGCGCAGATCCTGGGCAGCCGCCAGCGGCGCGACCTCAGGAACTGGCGGCAAAGTCCTGGCGCCAGCACAAGCCCCGTCCGGCAGACGCGAGAGCAACTGACGAACCAGCGCATCGGCCCGCGCCCGATCAACAGCGCCCACCAGACTGACCCGCGCCCGACACGCGCCGACATGATCTGCATAAAAACGACGCATATCTTCAGTGCTGACGCGCTGCAAGGTTTGCTCCGTCATCTGATGACCATAGGGGTGGTCGCCGTAGATGGCCTGCACATAGCGGCGTCCGGCCACGGTCGCAGGCCGGGTGTAGGACTCTTGCAAATCAGCGATGTAGCGCTGCCTCTCACGCTGCCAGATTCGGTCTGAGAACGAAGGCTCGCCCAGCTGCCGGGCCGCCATCGCCACGGCTCGGGCCATCAGGTCTGGCTCAGTGAGGGTACGCAGCGAAAAGCTCAGGCGATCAGCACCTGCGCTGGCGCCAAAGCTCGCCCCCAGATCGACCCAGGCTTCGGTGATTTGGTTCTCATCGAGGGCCGGATCCTGGCCGCGCGCCAGCACACCTTTACTGAGCAAATTGGCCATGGCGCTAGCCAGCCCCACTTTATCGCGGGGCTCGCGACGCTGCCCAGCATCAAAATCGATCTGCACATCGAGCATCGGAATCGATGGACTGCGCACCAGATACACACGGGCACCGCTGGGCTGCTGCCAGTGCTCAATAGGCAGGCTGGCCTGAGCTGGCAGGCTGATCACCAGCGCCAAGCCCAGCAACCGAGCCTGCCAGAAAGGGCCCTGTACACGCCCAAAGATGGCCCCGGAATGAGACCGCCAACGACACACCATCGAATCAAAGAACAAAACTATCTCCTGTAGATTCAGACTGTTGATCGCAAGTGAGCTTGCCATCCGTTCAGTGCTCGCGAACCGGGGTATCGCCAAAATCCGGGCGACCGCGACGGCCAGACGGCGCACCATCTGCAGCCTGTGGCACCAGCACGGCTTCGGTGAGCTGGTCATCGCCAAAATAACGCTGGGCCACCGCCTGGACCTCAGCGGCGGTGATACTGCGCAGGTGTTGGACCAGCCGGCGATCGGTGTCCAGCGGAAAGCCGAGCAGCCAATAATTGCCGATCTCGTTGGCCTGGCTGAACAGGGCATCGCGCTTGTAGGTCTGGCTGGCCATCCATTGGATCTTCACACGCTCGAGTTCTAGCGCGGTGATGCCCTCGCGCGCCACCCGGGCCACCTGCTCGCGCAGCGCCTGGATCAACTGGCCGGAGCCAACGCCATCCGCCGGAACGCCATCGAGCACAAAAACCTGCGGACCACGGCCATACAGGCCGCTATAGGCGCCCGCACGCAAAGCCAAGCGCTGATCGCCTTGCGTCAGCGCGCGGTCAAGACGTGCAGCCGAATGACCATCGAGCACCCAGGCCAGCACCGTCAACGCCAAGGCATCCCGACTCGGCCCAGGCTCCAAACGGTCCTGCTGCAGGGCCTGCGCATCCAACTGCGGCACCTTGTACATCAAGCTCACATAAGGCTGGTTGCTGCGCGCACGATGCTCCACGCGCCGGGGGCCCGATTGCACGGGCTCAAGACGCGGCTTGCGCGCCGGTACCGCCCGCGCTGGGATCGCACCGTAATACTGCTCGGCCCAGCTTCTGACCTGCTCCACATCAACATCGCCGGCCACGATGACTGCTGCTTGGGCCGGCACATACCAGCGCTGATAGAAATCGCGCACGTCCTGCGGGGTCATTGCGTCCAGATCATTCATCCAGCCGATGATCGGGCGCCGATAGGGCGAGGCGGTGAACATCACAGCCCGGGCAGCCTCGTAGAGCTGGCTACGTGGTGAATCATCGATACGCTGCCGGCGCTCTTCCTTGACCACCTCTAGCTCGCGTTTGAACTCATCGTCAGTCCAGACATTGCGAGCAAAACGATCGGCCTCCATCTCCATCACATCCCGCAGACGCGAGGCCGGGATCTGCTGGTGATACGCCGTGGCGTCGCGGCTGGTGAAGGCATTGTCACGCCCTCCCAGGGCCGCAATACGCTTGGAATACTCCCCGGGACCCATGCTGGGTGTGCCCTTGAACATCATGTGTTCAAGCACATGCGCCACACCCGATGTGCCATCGACCTCATCGATGGAGCCCACCCGCACCCAAAGCATGTGAACCGCCGTGGGGGCCCGTCGATCCACCTTGACCAGCAAGGTCATCCCGTTGGACAAGGTAAATTGCTTGGGCGCTGCTTCATCAGCCACCGCAGAGAAATCGCTCACCCGAGCCTGTGCCATGACCTGCGGGGCATTGAACGTACCGAAGGCCATCAGGGCGGCCCAGCAACACGAGGCATACAAAGCTCGCATGCAAATTCCTTTTCTCAGGGGTGGCGACGAATTGACGCAGCGAGTTCCTAGAATAGGCCCTCTTCGATAGACCTGCTTCATGTTCAGCTTCTTCAAAAAAATTCTGGGCTCTGGCACCCCAGCCGACACAAAGGTTGCTGAGCCCACTGCCCCCGGCACACCGATCTCTCAGGCGCAAACGGCCTCTGACGGTGTGGCCAAGGCGCAGATCTCTGCCGACAGAGGGGGCTGGCTGGGCCGCCTGCGTGATGGCCTGCGCAAGACCGGGCGTAGCATCACCAGTGTATTTGCAGGCAGCCGCATCGACGAGGCTTTGTATGAGGAGCTGGAGGCTGCGCTGCTGATGTCCGATGCGGGCGTGGCTGCTACTCAATACCTGCTGGACGATCTCAAGCGCCGAGCCAAAGACAGCGGCACCAGCGACCCCCAGGCCCTGCGGCAGTTGCTGATGGATGCGCTGGCCGAGCTGCTGGCCCCGCTGCAGAAGCCGCTTGAGATCGGCCGGCACCAGCCCACGGTGATCATGGTCGCTGGCGTCAACGGGGCTGGCAAGACCACGTCCATCGGCAAGTTAACCCGGCACCTGGCCGTTGAGGGCGCTTCGGTGCTGCT
>JBILUT010000153.1:0-4726 GCA_044370875.1 Polaromonas sp.
CGCTTGAAGAAAGCGGCCTGTCGCCGCGCGAGATCTGGAGCAACGAGAGCCAGGAGCGCTATGTGCTGGCTATCGCCCCCGACTCCCTGCCGGCCTTTGCGGCCTTTTGTGCGCGTGAGCGCTGCCCGTTCGCGGTGGTGGGTGTGGCCACCGAAGAGCCGCAGCTTCGCCTGCTTGATGAGCCTGCGCCGCCGGCGGTCGACATGCCGATGAATGTATTGCTGGGCAAGCCGCCGCGCATGCACCGGCAGGTTGAGCGCGAGCAGCCGCGCAGCCGCAAACTGGACCTGACCGGCATCACCCTGGAGGCAGCGGTGATCCAGGTGCTGTCGCACCCCACGGTGGCCTCCAAACGATTTTTGATCACTATTGGCGACCGCACCGTGGGTGGTTTGACCCACCGCGACCAGATGGTCGGTCCCTGGCAGATTCCGGTGGCCGATTGCGCGGTCACCTTGGCCGACTTCAGGGGCTTCGCCGGCGAGGCCATGGCCATGGGTGAGCGCACCCCCTTGGCTGTTCTGGATGCGCCGGCTTCCGGTCGGATGGCGGTGGCCGAGTCCATCACCAATTTGCTCGCAGCCCCCATTCAATTGCCCCGCGTCAAGCTCTCGGCCAACTGGATGGCCGCCTGCGGTGAGCCTGGACAAGACGCGGCCCTGTACGACACGGTGCGTGCGGTCGGCATGGAGCTGTGCCCGGCCCTGGGGATTTCCATTCCGGTGGGCAAGGACTCCCTGTCCATGCGCAGCCTGTGGACCGAGGGCCAGCAGCGCAAGCAGGTCAGTGCGCCGGTGTCGCTGATCGTCAGCGCCTTCGCCAGTCTGGACGACGTGCGGGGCACCCTGACCCCGCAGCTCGATGCCCGCGAGGCCGACACCACCCTGATCCTGATCGATCTCGGTGGCGGCCGGCTGCGCATGGGCGGCTCTGTGCTGGCGCAGACGCTGGAGCTGGGCGGCGGACAGGCCCCTGACCTGGACGATCCGCAAGACCTGGTGCGGCTGGTACGCGCCATCAACGCCTTGCGCTCGCAGATCCTGGCCTACCACGACCGCAGCGATGGCGGCCTGCTCGCTTGCGTCGCCGAGATGGCTTTTGCCGGCCAGGTGGGGGTTTCGATCAATGTCGACATGCTGCTGGTCGAGGGCGATGGCATCAGCGACAGCCGCATGGACACCGGCGACAGCAAGAACTGGGCGACTCAAATCGCCGCCCGCCGCGAAGAGGCCACCCTCAAGGCCTTGTTCAATGAAGAGCTGGGCGTGGTGATTCAGGTGCGCAGCAGCCAGCGCAACGAGGTGATGCAGGTTCTGCGCGAGCATGGCCTGTCGCGCCACAGCCACTTTATTGGCAAGACACGACCCGACCACGCGCCCATGGATGTGGGCAAGGGCAAGCTCGAGGTCTGGCGCGACACCCGCTGCGTCTTCAGCGCCAGCTTGCGCGATTTGCAGCAGGTTTGGGACAGCGTCAGCTGGAAGATCTGCCAGCAGCGTGACAACCCCGCCTGCGCCGACGCCGAGCACGATGCAGCCGGCCGCATCGGTGATGCAGGTTTGCACCTGTACTGGCCAGCGTCCATGCCGGCTTTGCCGTCATCCCCCAAGACCCCGCTGGTCGGCCGCCCCCGGGTGGCTATCCTGCGTGAGCAGGGTGTCAATTCGCATGTGGAAATGGCCTACGCCTTTGACCTTGCCGGCTTCGAGGCGGTCGATGTGCACATGAGCGACTTGCAGGCCGGTCGCGTGGCGCTGGCTGACTTTGCCGGCGTGGTCGCCTGTGGCGGCTTTAGCTATGGCGACACCCTGGGCGCGGGCATAGGCTGGGCGCGCAGTATCCTGTTCAACCCGGCGCTGCTCGATCAGTTCCAGGCCTTTTTCGGGCGCAGCGACACCTTTGGCCTGGGCGTTTGCAACGGCTGCCAAATGTTTGCTGAATTGGCCGACATCATCCCCGGTGCGCAGGCCTGGCCGCGCTTTACCACCAACCGCAGCGAACGCTTTGAGGCACGTTTGTCGCAGGTGGAGATCCTTGACAGCCCCAGCCTATTTTTCAAAGGCATGGCCAGCGCCCGCCTGCCCATTGCGGTAGCCCATGGCGAGGGCTATGCCAACTTTGCGCGGCGCGGCAATGCCGCGCAGGTGATCGCCGCGATGCGATTTGTGGACTCGAAGGGGCTGGCCACAGAAGCCTACCCCTTCAACCCCAACGGCAGCCCCGGTGGCTTGACAGCGGTCACCACCGCCTGTGGGCGCTTTACCGCCATGATGCCCCACCCCGAGCGGGTGTTTCGCAACATCCAGATGAGCTGGACCGATGGCGATCCCTCGGCCTACAGCCCCTGGATGCACCTGTGGCACAACGCCCGGCGCTGGGTGGGCTAGCGCACCCCGAGCGAGGCGGAGGCTGCACCGAGGTGGCGCTTCAGAAAGGCCTCGTGAGAGGGCATCTGCGCAGCTCGCTGACGCAAATCGCTCAGCAGACGCAGCAGGGTGGTGCGGCCGTCAACGTTGCGCAGATCGAGCAAACCTGAGTGGCTACCGGGTATGTTGAACTGACCGATGTGCACGGCCAGCCAGTTCTCGACGCCAAACAGGTCATAGCTGTCGGTCTGCACATGTCCACCATGGGCAAATAGATCGAGCCGCTCTTGCAGGCTGTCGGGCACCTTCATGTTGGCGCAGTGCTGCCACATCGGGCTGTCGGATCGCTCATTGAGCTTGTAGTGAAGAATCAGGAAGTCGCGGATGCGCTCCATCTCCAGGGCAAAGCGGCGATTGAACTCGTCGCGCACCGCAGCATGGCAATGCCGGTCGGGGAACAGACTGAGCAGGCCAATCAGGCCCGATTGCACCAGGTGGAGACTGGTCGATTCCAGCGGTTCAAGAAATCCGCTGGCCAGACCCAGCGCCAGCACATTGTGTTCCCAGACCTTGTGGCGACGCCCGGGCACAAAACGCAGTGGCCGCGGCTCGGCCAAGGCCCGGCCGGGCAGGCGCGACATCAGGGTGTCGGTGGCCTCCTGCTCCGTGGTGAAGGATGAGCTGTAGACATGGCCGTTGCCGATCCGATGCTGCAGCGCAATCGTCCACTGCCAGCCAGCCGCCAGGGCGGTCGACCGCGTATAGGGCGGCGGGGGATTGTCCAGGCTGCAGGGCACAGCCACCGCGCGGTCACAAGGCAGCCATTGCGCCCAGGATTCATAGCCCACCTGTAGGCTCTGCCCGATCAGCAAGGCCGCAAAGCCCGAGCAATCGATGAAAAAATCACCCTCGATCCGCTGACCGTTTTCGAGGACTACGGCCGCTACGAAGCCGTTGGTGGACTGGCGCTCCACCTGGGTGATACGGCCTTCGATGCGCGTGACGCCACGTTGTTCCGAAAGCGACCGCAAATGCTTTGCATACAGCGAAGCGTCGAAGTGGTAGGCGTAGTTGAAGCTCGCACCCAGCGCGCCGGCATCGCCCGAGGGCAAGGCAAAACGATCGAGTCGCGCCGCCTGCCAAGCCAATGAATAGTCCTCCAGCATGCCCATGCCGGCCAGATGACGGTGTTTGAGCCAATGTTGGTAGAGGGGCAGCTCGTCAAAAGCCACCGCGTAATGGCCAAAAGGGTGGAAATAGCGATGGTTTTGGCGGCCCCAATTAACGAACTCAATCCCCAGCTTGAAGGTGCTGCGGCTATCGCGCATGAATTGCCGCTCGTCGACGCCCATGATCCGATGCAGCATCTGCAGGGGCGGAATGGTGGCTTCCCCCACTCCGACGGTGCCGATCAGCTCGGACTCGACCAGCGTGATACGGCACTGCGGCCCCAGCACATTGGAGAGCGTGGCCGCAGCCATCCAGCCCGCCGAGCCGCCGCCGACGATGACCAGGCGCGAAATGGCATCAGGCGAGGCGCTGGTAGCCTTGGACTGCAAATCGCGGATGCGCTGCAGGGCCGGCTTGGTAGGCTCGCCGGGTTTCATCAGAAGCCGCTTTCTCGGACCCATACCGCCACGGCATGGCGCCAATAGCGGCCGAGCAGGCTCTCGGCAGGCGCATTGATAAGCACCTGTCCGGTCTGCTGCTGTCCGGGTGTCTGGGCCGACTGCAGGGCGCGCAACTCGAGTTGGTACCAGGCTCCTTCAGGCCGCAGTTGCTGTTGCGCGTCCTTGCGGGTCGGCACCGGGCCGCCATAGACCGAGGCCAACTCCGGCCACATGATCTGCTGCACCGCGGTCTGATCGATGCGGCTTAGCTGCAGTTCGAGGCGAGGAGCACCGGGCAGATCTGAAATCCAGACGGCGCTGGCACCGGCTTGCAAACGGGATAGCGTCTCTGAGGGGGCCAGCGCCATCAAGCGCAGCCCCTGGGCCGATCGCAGGCTCAGCAGGGGCGCATTCTCCGAGACCCACTGACCGACCTGCAGCGATTGCATCTGGCTGACCTGTCCACTCAAGGAAGCACGCAAGGTCAGGCGATCGATTCGTTGTCGCAGGCTTTCGCTGCGTGCGCGCAGCTCCTCGCGCTGCTGGTTGAGGACCAGAATATCTTTCAAGTCGCGGCTCGAGCCCGCTTGGCGCTCAAGCCGCTGCTCGATCAGAGCCAACTCACGCCGGGTCTGAGCGAGTGCGTGTTCGAGCTCGGGTTGCTCCAGGATGATGAGCGGGGCACCCGGTTCGACCGTGGCTCCGTCATCGACTTTAATGGCGGCAATCCGACCGCGTTCGCTGGCGTAG
>JBILUT010000154.1:0-4725 GCA_044370875.1 Polaromonas sp.
AATGTGGCGACCTGGCCCATCGTTTTTACCAAGGTACCCGAGTGCGTGGTGGGACCTTACGACGATGTCAGACTTCCCCAAGGCATCACCGAGCAGGTTGACTATGAATCGGAATTGGCGGTGGTGATTGGGCGTGAAGGCAAGAACATCACGCGCGAGAACGCCCTGAGCCACATCTATGGCTACACCATCGTCAATGATGTGACGGCCCGCGATGTGCAGATGCGTCATCAGCAGTGGGATCTGGGCAAGTCCTTCGACACCTTTTGCCCCATGGGTCCATGGATCGTGACCGCCGACGAGCTGGACGGCACACAAACCCGGGTGCGTGGCTGGGTCAATGGCCAGTTGCGGCAGAACGGCCACACCAGCGACCTGATCTTTGACATCCCCACCCTGATCGAGACTTGCTCGCGCGGCATCACCCTCTACCCGGGCGACATCATCGCCACCGGCACACCGGCTGGCGTGGGCATGGGCCTGAACCCACCCCAGTACCTGCAAAGCGGCGACACCGTACGGGTGGAAATCGAGGGGCTGGGTGCGATCGAAAATCGTTTTCGATGAACGTCAAGCGCGCCGCTCCGAAAGAGCCACACACGGAAACACGACCGAATCGCTTGCAGCCCCGGGCGTCAAGCGCCCGAGTGCAGCCTCAGCGCTTGACGACGAAGCTTGAGAGCATCTGCTCGCTCTGCTTGTGCAGCTGCTCCTGCATCTGGGTAAACAGCGCTTTTGATTGCTCTACATAAGAACCCATCACACCTTGCATCAGCGGTGATTGGCTCTTGATGAACTGGGCCCACAGGTCGGGGTTCAGGCCCTTGGACTGCTCACTGAGCTTGGCCTGCAGTTCCATGAAGGTCTGGATGTTTTTTTCCAGGTAATTGCCCATCACGCCCTGCATGCTGTTGCCGTAGAAGCGGATGATGTTGGCCAGCAGGTCCTCGGTGAACATAGGAGCACCACCGGCTTCTTCTTCCAGGATGATCTGCAACAAGATGCTGCGCGTGAGGTCTTCTTGGGTCTTGGCATCTCGCACGACAAAGGCCGAACGCGTCATCACCAACTGCTTGACATCGGTCAGCGTGATGTAGGACGAGCTGCTGGTGTCATAGAGACGCCGATTGGGATATTTCTTGATCGTTCTGACCGCTGCGGCCTCTGGCGCGGGTTGCGCCCCGTGGGTTTTTTGCCCAGCGTCCGAGGCGGTCGCCGCAGCCTTGCGTCCCGAGGGACGCGCTGGGGCCGGCGAAGGAGATCCGTGGGGAGCAGAGGGCTTTTTGCCTGACACGAGTGTGATCCTGCTGAGCCAAGCCGACATGGCCTGGCTGCGCGAGCATTCTAGGTAGCCGTCAGAAAAACCGGCAGCCGTGGTTTACCCTGTGGCGTCGACTTCTTAGCGACGCCCACCGGTCTTGCGCGGCACAGGACGGGCTGCACCCTTGCGGGCCGGCGCAAAATCCGGGCGCGGCGCTACGGCATGCGAGCGGCTCTCAAACCGCGGGTCAAAACCGCGCGAACGCCCTCGATCGGCCGGCTCAGCATCGGCCGATCGCTGGGGTGGGCCGGCGGGGCGGCGAGCATCGCGGCCCATGCCGTCCTGCGCCGGCCATCGCTGTGCCCCACGAGCGGGCTTGCCCCGCGCAGCCGTTCGACCCGCACTCCAACCCTGGCCCTGGCCCGTCCTGTCACCACGCGGGCCCTCGGCGCTGCTGCCGCGCCGATCGGCACGGTTAACGCCTGCCTGCACGGCTTGCTTGGGCTCCAATCCGGCAATCACGGACGGGCGGAAGGGCTGACGCGTGTAGTGCTCAATGTCGGCGATACGCCTGCGATCGCGACGCTCGGCAAGGGTCACTGCCTGACCACGGCGCCCGGCGCGCCCGGTGCGACCGATGCGATGCACATAGTCTTCGGCCTTCATCGGCAGACCAAAATTGATGACATGGGTGATCGTCGGCACATCAAGCCCGCGCGCCGCCACGTCGGTGGCCACCAGGATTTGCACACGCCCTTCCCTGAAGGCCGACAGGCGACGGTTGCGCAGACCCTGACTGAGGGCGCCGTGCAAGGCCACCGCATGAAAACCACCCTGCTCCAGATCCTGAGCCAATGCATCGCACTCGATCTGCGTCGAGGCAAAGACCACCGCCTGGTCCAGGCTCGCGTCACGCAACCAATGGTCAAGCAGTTGCCTCTTGTGCGCCAGATGATCGGCCCAGTGCAGGGTCTGCTCGATCAGCTGGTGCTTCTCTTGCGGGGAATCAATCTGTATGCGCTCGGGCGCACGCATCAAGCGGGCCGCCAGTTGCATGATGCGCGGCGCAAACGTGGCACTGAACATCAGGGTCTGTTGCCGATCGGCAGTGATCTGATGCACCTCGGCCAGGTCGTCGGCAAAACCCAGATCCAGCATCCGGTCGGCCTCGTCGACCACCAAAATTTGCAACTCATCGAGTTTGATCTGCTGACTGCGATGCAAGTCCAGCAAACGGCCCGGCGTGGCCACCACCAAATCGGCGTTTTGTAAGCGGGCGATCTGCAGCTGATAAGGCATGCCGCCGACCACGTGGGCCACGCGCACTCCCTTGCAGTGACGAACCAAATCGATGGCGTCGGCACTGACCTGCTGGGCCAGCTCGCGTGTGGGGCACAAAACCAGGGCACCCGGAACGGCCGGCTTGAAATGTCGCGGATGGGTCGGGTTCTTGCGTTTGGGTCGCTTGGGCGCCGCCTCGCCGCGGGCCAGGGCCTCAGCGCTCAGGCGAGCCCAACGGGCCTCTTCCTCGTCGATCCGCTCCTGCCGACGCGCCAGCAACTTGTGCAGAACCGGCAACAGAAAAGCGGCGGTCTTGCCGCTACCGGTCTGGCTGGAGACCATCAGGTCCGAGGACTGCGGCCCAGACGGCCCACCTGTCGCCAGAGCTCGCTCAATCGTGGCTTGTTGCACGGCAGTGGGCGCCACAAAACCCAGATCGGCCACCGCCTGCAGCAAGGGCTGAGCCAGACCCAAACAGATGAAGGCCTCACTCGGGACGGGCGGCAAGGCCTGGGCCTCGTCGGAAGGAAATGATTCGGAAACAAGCGCGGGCTCCACGGCCTCGCGCGCCATCAAGGCGTTCAACATGGTCATCTTTCTGCGGGCCATCGACAGGCTCAGAGCCTGCGTACCTTGCCCGGATACCACACCCCAAGAGTGCGGCTGGAGGTTGAGAAAACATCAACCATCCAACAAAACGCTGATCGATCAGCGAGGCCGTCTGAGACGGCCCGGGGTGTGTGGCAGATGCTAGGAACTGCGGTCGGCCTGGGCCAACCGCAGCGAGGATTGTCGCACACAAACACGCTCCCTCGGCATTGGGGCAGCTTGACTGCGATGGGTCAGGGTCAATTAAGATAACTTCAGAGTCAAACCCACACCCTCATGAGCAGGCCCCCCACGCAGCTGACGCCCCTGACCGCCATCGGCCTGAGTGCCGTGAGCTTCTACCTGCTCTTCCAGCTCAATGACCTGCTGTTTGAAAAACTTGATTACGCGCACGGCGTGAGCTGGTTGTTCCTGCCCAGTGGCTTGCGGCTGGCGCTGGTGCTTCTTTGTGGGTTCTACGGGGCTATCGGGGTGATGCTGGGTAGCTTTCTGATCAACTTGAGCGATAGCACAACGTGGGTGGCAGCCGTGCTGCCCTCGGTGATTTCGGGTCTGGCTCCTTGGCTGGCACTTGATGTGAGCCGCCGAATATTCCGTCTGCAAAGTGATCTGCGCAACCTCAATGCAGCCCTGCTGCTGAAAATGGCTTTGGTGTTTGCAGTCATCAGCGCGGTAGCACATCAACTGCTCTACCTCAGCCTGGGTCTGACCGACAACTTCCTGAAAAGCACCTCGGTCATGGCCATCGGTGATCTGATGGGCACGCTGGTCGTGCTCTATGGTCTGAAGCTGCTGATGAGTCGCCGCCCGGAGCAGCCATGATGCGAGCCAGATCTGCCTGCCACGATCCATGCGCGGGCGATCGACCCCGCCGCTGGCTCCGCCCATGAACCTGCCCCCAAGACGCCCGGGGGTGATCGTGGTGGGTGCCGGTCCCGTAGGTCTGACGCTCGCTTACGGGCTCAGTCTGAGCGGCGCACCGGTCACCGTGATCGAGTCAGAGGCCGCCCTATCCCGCCAATTGCGCGCCTCGACCTTTCACCCGCCCACGCTGGATATGCTGGCGCAATGGGGTATCACCCAGGAGCTGATCGCCCAGGGCCGCGTGACCCCGACCTGGCAGATCCGCCTGCACGAAACCGGCGAGCATGTGACCTTTGACTTGTCCGTGCTCAGAGACGATACCGCCCACCCCTATCGGCTTCAATGTGAGCAATCTGTGCTCAGCGAGGCACTGGAAAAACGTCTGCGTCAGCAATCGAACGTGCGGCTCTGGCGTGGCGCTACCGTGGTCGATGTCGGTCAGCACGGCCACGGCGCCTGGGTCGATGTACGAACGGCCGAGGGCCGGTCGACCGAGCGGCTTGAGGCCGCCTATGTGGTCGGCTGCGATGGCGCCCACAGCTTGGTGCGCAAGGCCATCGGCTCGAGCTTTGAGGGCAGCACCTATCCCGACACCACCTTGCTGCTGACCACCCACTTCGACTTTGCCGGCCTGTGGTCCGATCTGGCCGGCGTCAACTACATCTGGCAGGATGAAGGCACCTACAGCCTGCTTCACCTGCCCGATCTCT
>JBILUT010000254.1:0-3428 GCA_044370875.1 Polaromonas sp.
ACCGGGCAGGATACCCAGGAACGAACCCAAGGTGGTACCACGTAGAACCGCAGGCGTAATGCGCTTGAAGTCTTCCTTGGTCGGCATCAGGCCGGTGACCTTGGACGCAAAAATCTCACGGCTGTGTTCGGGCTGGGACAAATTGGCAATGATTTCGCCGTAGCCAAAGATACCCATGGCCAGCACCACGAAGCCAATACCGTCGGTCAGTTCGGGAACGTCAAAAGAAAAACGCGCCACGCCAGAGTTGACATCCGTCCCCACCAGCCCCAAGAGCAGGCCCAGCAAAATCATGGCGATCGCCTTGAGCAGCGAACCCGAGGCCAGCACCACGGCACCGATGAGACCCAACACCATGAGGGCAAAGTACTCGGCAGGGCCGAACTTGAAAGCGACTTCAGTCAGAGGCGGGGCAAAAGCTGCCAGGATGAGCGTTCCCACCGATCCGGCAAAGAAGGAGCCCAGACCTGCCGAGGCCAGAGCGGGACCGGCACGGCCTTTGCGGGCCATCTGGTAGCCGTCGATACAGGTCACGACCGACGATGACTCGCCGGGCAAATTAACCAGCACTGCGGTCGTGGAACCACCGTACTGAGCGCCGTAGTAGATACCGGCCAACATGATGAGCGCCGACACCGGCGGCAAGGCGTAGGTGGCTGGCAACAGCATGGCAATGGTGGCCACCGGGCCAATGCCGGGCAGCACGCCGATCAGCGTACCCAGCACGCATCCGATGAAGGCATAAAGCAGGTTGATGGGCGTAAAAGCCACATCAAAACCCAGCGAGAGATTGGCAATGAGATCCATGGACGTTCTTCCTCGCTAAGCCTTCAGGCGGTGAAATAGGCCGGCCAGACCGGAAACTGCAGGTTGAGCAGTTTGATGAAGGCCAGATAACTGATCACAGCCAGGGCCGAGGCCAGCACCAAGGTATTGACAGCCTTCCAACCCGCCTCGGCCATGCTGGCCACAAAGGTCAGGGCGTAAATACCCACGATCAGGCCCAGGGGCTTGAGACCGATGGGGGGGATGCCCCCTAGGCACACGCCAAAGATCAAATTGGCGCCAATGATGAAGCACAGCGGCTTGAGGGCCCACTTGCCGATCTTGTCACCACCGGCACGCTCAAAAACCAGCGCATTGAAGGTGATGATCACGCCCAACAGGGCCAGCAATGCGCCGAGCATCAAGGGGAAATAGCCTGGCCCCATGCGAGCGGCCGTACCGATGCTGTACTTGGTGGCACCCCAGGCGAAAGCAGCGCCGACCACCATGAACATCAGCCCAGACGCAAAGTCCTTTTGACTTTTGATATTCACGAAAAGAACTCCTGTGAAAACCTAAACCCGCCGATTGTGCACTCGTTGGCGGGTTCCCGGTATGTGGCTTACACCTAGAACCATCACGCCTCTGGGGAAGGGGGGGTAAAACCACCCCGGAGAAGCAGCCGAAACACCGCTTCTGGTCCACAGGCGCCCCCGGCTACAGACTTTTAACCAGCGACGGGCGCATGATCCGAAGCCACTTTTTGGCCGGCAGTCCCCACCGGGACTCAATATTTTCGGCTCGCTGCGCCAACACGGGGCGAGTCGGATGCTCGGGCTGACGCCGGGCCAGCACCACGGTATTGCCTTCACGGGTGGGGCTAAAGCACCAGACCGCCGCTTCACCAAAGGCGTGGGATATCCGCGCCAAGGACTGCTCAAAGCTGGCATCCCGACCGAACAGGTTCACAGTCATGGTGCCGCTTTCGCTCAAGAGCCGTCGGCAATCAAGGTAGAACTCAGCGCTGTCGAGGACTGGGGCGGCGGCCTCATGGTCATACAGGTCGACCTGCAGAGCGTCCACGCTGCCCCAGTACGCCCCACGTCGAATCTCCTGGGCCGCATCGGCCTGCACAATGCGCAGCCGCGCCGATGGTGGCGGCAATTTAAACCACAACCGGCAGGCCTGAATCACCCGCTCATTGATCTCGATGGCGGTGGTGCGCATGCGCAGGTTGCGGAAACAAAATTTGGTCAGAGCGGCCGCGCCCAAGCCCAGCTGCATCGCATGGAGCTTTTGCACCGAAGCGTCATCGTGAAAAAGCAGCCAGGCCATCATGCGCTGGACGTATTCAAGTTCAATGTCAAAAGGCGCATCAAGCCGCATGGATCCCTGAATCCATGGCGTGCCCAGATGCAGGTGCCGCACCCGGCCATCCTCAGAAAAATTCACCTCCGAGGCCGAGGCTTGGCGGTCTTTCGATGAAGCTCGGGTCACCATGCAATAGAGAAGAGAAGGGGAATTCAGGGCTTTGAATCAAGCAAGCGCGAGAGTCCGGGCAGAGCCTGCTCGGCATTGTGGCGCAGCTGTTCGGCCAGGCGATCAAGCGGTAGGCCTCGAAGCGCAGCCAGATGCGCCCCGATGCGCGGCAACTCGGCCGGCTCGTTGCGCGCCTGTGACTGACCTTGGCTGCGCTCTTGCGCCGTCCGGTATATCCACTGCGGGGCGATGTCTGGCGCATCGGTCTCCAGCACCAAGGCTTGCAGCGGCAAAGCGCTGGCCAACCGCTGCAACTGCAGGGCGCGCGGGAAAGTCAGCGCCCCCCCAAAGCCGAGCTTGAAGCCCAACTCGATAAAGCCCATCGCCTGCTGCTCGCTGCCGTTGAACGCATGCGCAATGCCGCACCACCCGCCAGGCGGTGCCAACTCGCGCAAATGCTTGAGCAAACGATCGGCCGAACGACGCACATGCAAAATCACTGGTAATTCCAGCCGCCGCGCTAGCAGCAACTGCGCCCGGTAGATCGACTCCTGATATGCCCTCATGGCCGGCGTGCACAGCTCAGGCACAAAAAAGTCCAGCCCAATCTCTCCGAGCGCCAACAGCCTGGGGTCGTCGCGGTGCTGCGCGAGGGCACGCTCGAGTTCAACCAGATCGCCCTGACCGACCTGTCCCACATACAGCGGATGTATGCCCAGCGCGTAGCTGTCACCAAACTGGTGCGCCATCTCGCGCACGGCCAGGAAATAGCGGGGTGCCACCGCAGGGATGAGGCAATGCTCTACCCCAGCCTCGCGGGCGCGTTGCCGCACAGCCAGGACGTCACCGGAGAATTCGGCAGCGTCCAAATGGCAATGGGTATCAATCCAGCGCATGGAGCGATCATCCCAGAAACGTACCCCGCTCGAACGCGCGCCAGCGACCCCCTCAAACGCTGCACCGCGGTCGCGGGGCCAGGTATCGACCCCGGTCAGAGCGCGAGCCTCGACCGTCGGGCAGCGCCCGGTGCAAATCCGGCTCGAACGTGTTACCGTGCACAACCTCTTGTGCGTTAGGCTGCACGCAGGCGGCCTGCCCTTTTAGCCAAGGTGATTGAATGCGCCGGTCTGTCCTCTACAGCAGCTCTCAAGCTCGTCAGAAGCAGCTTCTGACCGAGCCCGAAG
>JBILUT010000156.1:0-4711 GCA_044370875.1 Polaromonas sp.
CACCCGGCCCTGGTAGCTGGCCTGGGGGCTCTGGCTATTGCCAGCGGCTTTAACCTCAGCGTGTTTTCGGTGACGGTGGCCACCTTGGTCGCTGCGCTACCCAGCGCCAGCAATGTGTCTTTGCTGTCAGAGCGCTTCGGGGCCAACACCGCGCGCATTGCCCGCATCATCTTGTGGTCGACCACGCTGGCCTTTTTGAGCTTTTCGGTGGTGGTGGCCTGGCTCTTGTGAACAAGCCCGCGGGGCAATGGCGGCGCGTCGACCTGATCCCGCCGCAACTTGGCAGCAGCGGCCATCACAAGGGCTGCTCCGCATGGACAGAGCCTCCTGAAGGCCGCGTGCCGGCTCAGATGCTCACCGGGTCTACATCGAGCGCCCAGCGGATCACTCGTCGCAAAGCGGGCTGCTTGCGCAGTTGCCCCAGCAGGGGCAGCCAGGCGCTCATGAATTGCTGCAGCGCTGGCCGCGAGTCGCTCTCCAGCAGCATCTGGGCTCTTTCCACATTCGCCAGCTTTTGCAGCGGCATCGGCACGGCCGGATAAAGCCGCACCCGTTCGCCGCCCGCCAGAGCCTGCGCGGCAGCGGTCTGCGCTGCAGCGCGCAGAAAGTCCTGTGCCAGCTCTTGCGTTGATGCCTCGGCCCGCAGCAGGGCCGCATGACTGAACGGCGGCAAGCCAGCCGCCTGACGGGTGCCCAGCTCCTCTTGGGCAAAGCCCTCATAGTCGTGGCGACGAAGGGCGTCAAACAGCGGATGATGGGGGTGAAAGGTCTGTACCCACATTTGGGCTGCAGCGCTCTGCTGGGCCTGCCGGCCTGCACGGCCTGCCGCCTGCATCAGCAAGGCGAACAGGCGCTCGGGGGCGCGAAAGTCGCTGGAAAAGAGTGAGCCATCCGGGTTGATCGCCGCCACCAGTGTGATGTTGCGAAAGTCATGTCCTTTGGTGATCATCTGCGTGCCCACCAGCACATCGGTCTGCCCCGTGTGTACCTGCGCCAGTTGCGCCTGCAGCGCGCCCTTGAGGCGCGTGCTGTCGGCATCAATGCGCGCCACTTGCACCGGTGATCCGTCCGGTCGCTGCAGCGCCGACAGCAGCTGGTTGACCTGTTCCTCAAGTTGTTCGGTTCCGCGGCCCACCGGTGTGATGTCGACATTGCCGCAGTCCGGGCAGCCGCGCGGCACGGGATCGGTGTAGCCACAGTGGTGACAGCGCAAGGTGCGGTCGAGCTTGTGAAAGACCCGGTAGGCACTGCAATAACGGCACTGGCTTTTCCAGCCGCAGGCGTGACAGGCCAGCACCGGTGCGTAGCCGCGCCGATTCAGGAAGATCAGGGACTGTTCGCCGCGAGCGATCCGCTCGGCCAGGGCTGCCAGCAGTGGGGGCGCCAGCACGGCCCCCCTGGGCTGCTGGGCCATGTCGATCAGTCTGACTTCGGGCTTGGCCGCACCCATCGACGCGCCCACACGCAGGGGCATGTCCAGTCGCTGGTAGCGGCCGCTCAGGCAGGCCTGCCAGCTTTCCAAAGACGGGGTGGCCGAGCCCAGCATCACCCGGCATCGGGTGGCTTCAGAGCGGGCGTTGCTGCTGCGACTCTCCAGATGCGCCCGGTAGATGGCCAGGTCGCGGGCGGAGTAGCGGGCGCCCTCCTGCTGCTTGTAGCTCGGGTCGTGCTCCTCATCGACCACGATCAGCCGCAGGCCGGGCAGCGAGGCCAGCACCGCCATGCGGGTGCCCAGCACCACCCGCGCCTGACCGGTGTGGGCGGCCAGCCAGCCTTTGAGCCGCTGCGCTGGGGTCAGGCCGCTGTGCAGCGCTACCACTGCACCGTCACCCAGGGCCGCAAATCGATCGTGCAGCCGCGACTGCAGCTGTGGGGTCAGGTTGATCTCTGGCACCATGATCAGGACCTGCGCTTGGGCATCGCTCTTGAGCACCTCTTCGGCCGCCCGGAGATACACCTCGGTCTTGCCACTGCCGGTTGCGCCATACAGCAGGGCGGGGCGATCAGCCGACTCGAAGGCTCGCAGAGCCTGGGCTTGCTGCTCGCTCAGCACCGGTCGCGCGGCCTCGGTCGGCGCGGTGGTCCGGCTGTGGCTGGCTTTGGCATGGCGCTTGAGGCGACGGGTCAGCCCGCTGGCATCGAGCTCACGCAGCTGCGGGGGCAGCGCTGCGAGCGCAACTTCGCCAAGGGCGCGCTGGTAGTAGCTTGCGGTAAAGCCAATGAGTGATCGCCAGTTCGGCGACAAAGGTTCGATGCCTTCGAGCGCTCCTGCCACCGATTTGCGCTGTGCCGCCGTCAGTGCTCCAGCATCGGCGCGTTCAGCCCAGACCACACCCAGAACCTCTCTTCGACCCAGAGGTACGCGCACCAGTTGTCCTGGCGAAAGCGCCGACTCACTTTCGTAGGTCAGAGGGCCGGTGATGCTGCTGTGGGCCGGCGCGGCCACCACGATATCGAGCCAAAAACTCATTTGTCAGCAATTTTTTTCATTTCACCTTCGCAAGGGCGGCTAAGTGCTTGATTTAACGGGCGCTTTACAATTGTCCAGTGTTCTTGTGGATAACTTTGTTGATAGATGCCGGTCGTCGCGCTGTAAGCCTTGAAAATCAAGGGCTTCCTTGGTTTGCACGGATTTCCAGCAGAGCCGTAAATCTCTTTAAAAACAAGCACTTGGAGCAATTTGGCCATCTGGGGTCCGGTTTTAGGGCCTTATCGCACCGCAACACGATTTTTGTGCATAAGTGATCGCCTGGCGGCCTGTTTCATGCTATGTCCGGCCAGTTCCTTGGCTTCTTACCCTCCCGCACTCCGATCCCGGCCAGTTTTCGGGGGGCGCTGCGAGTCCCCCACTGGCTGGGGCGCAGATCGGGGGATGGGGCCCCTACCGCTTGGCTCGCATCGCGCGCGAATGCGTGTGCACCGCCTCCACCAGCGCCTGTACATGTTCGGGCGGCGTGTACTGGCTGATGCCGTGGCCCAAGTTGAAGATGTGAGTCGGTCCGGGCACCGAGGCATCGGTGTGCGGCGCGCCAAAGCTCTCGAGTACGCTGCGCACCTGCTCGGCGATTGCGGCTGGCGGAGCAAACAACACGTTCGGGTCGATGTTGCCTTGCAGCGCCTTGCCCGGACCACCGGGCTGGCCTGCCACCAGCGCGCGGGCCTGACCCAGGTTGACCGTCCAGTCCAGACCGAGCACCTCGCAGTCCAGGCTCGCCATCTCGCTCAGCCACAGGCCGCCGCCCTTGGTAAAAACGATGCGAGGAATCACCGCGCCGTCGTGGCTGCGCTTAAGCTGGGCCAGCACCCGCCGGGTGTAGGCCAGGCTGAAGGACTGGAATGCGCCGTCGGCAAGCACGCCGCCCCAGCTGTCGAACACCATGACCGCCTGTGCCCCGGCCTCGATCTGTGCGTTTAGATAGGCGGCCACTGCATCTGCATTGACCGCCAGAATGCGATGCATCAGGTCGGGGCGTGCATACATCAGGCTCTTGACCAGCCTGTAATCGTCGCTGCCTCCGCCCTCGACCATGTAGCAGGCCAGCGTCCATGGGCTGCCTGAAAAGCCGATCAGCGGAACCCGGTTGTTGAGCGCCTTGCGTATCGAGCCGACCGCGTCAAAAACATACTGCAGCTTGTGCATGTCGGGCACGGCCAGCGCCGCCACAGCGGCCTCATCGCGCACCACCTTCTCGAATTTTGGCCCCTCACCCTGCGCAAAAGACAGCCCCAGGCCCATGGCATCGGGGACCGTCAGGATGTCGGAGAACAAGATGGCGGCATCGAGCCGATAGCGTTCCAGCGGCTGCAGCGTCACCTCGGTAGCGTACTGAACGTTGGTGGCCAAGCCCATAAAGCTCCCGGCCTTGGCGCGCGTGGCGCAGTACTCGGGGAGGTAGCGCCCGGCTTGTCTCATCAGCCACACCGGCGTGTGATCGGTGGCTTGACGCAGGCAGGCGCGCAGGAAGGTGTCGTTCTGCATAGGGTCCGTGGGTAAGCGTTCAACGTTTTTCGAAGCTCAAGTATCCCCCGGAATTGTCGGGGTGTAACGCGTTGCCGCCGCGCGGGTGTCGGCCGGGCCGTTTTGACCCGAAGGCACGGATCGCGGCCCCCGACCCATCCTGGCGGCTCGCCCGGATTTGTCTTGTGCCCTATGACGCCAGGCGCCAAATTAAAAATATTTATAACTATTAGTAAATTTAGATGAGTTCTACAGTCTAAAAATGTCTTGAAAATGGTACTAATTATGAAAATTTATCTTGAAAGGTTACATCGCAATGTGAACAATGTGCTGCAAATGCAAACAACCTTCATTAGGTTTGCAGATGAAAGCACACGACCTTTGGATCAAATCAGTTGGCCTCCTCGGCGCTCTGGCGCTGACCGGCGCTGTTCAGGCCTTGACCCTGCATAGAGATGGTGAAGATTTGTATGCGGCTGGGGCCATCCAGCAGGGCGACGACCTGGCCCTGCGGGCAGCTCACCGCGAGGCACCCGTGCGTCGTCTGGTGCTGGTCAACTCCCCTGGCGGTGCATTTCTCACCAGCCTGCGCATCGCGCGCTGGGTCGAAGAGCTTCGCATCACCACGGTAGCGGCCGGCCACTGCCTGTCGGCCTGCTCGCTGGTGTTCATGGCTGGTGAGCAGCGCCAGTTTGCGCAGACGCTGAGCGGCCAGACCCACCTGATCGGCATTCACGGTCCTTATGCCCTGCG
>JBILUT010000157.1:0-4701 GCA_044370875.1 Polaromonas sp.
TTGACTTCTCTGTATATTTCCTTAATATACAAAAATGATGGACTTTGATTCGATTGTCGGGTTTGAGTGGGATGCGGGCAACAGCCGAAAAAATGAAGTCAAGCACAGCGTGACGCCGTCTGAAGCTGAGGAGGTGTTCTTCAACAGTCCCTTGCTCATCAGCGCCGATGACAAACACAGCGAAAGCGAGCGTCGCTATCTGGCACTCGGCAAGACCAACCAGGCCCGTGCGTTGACCGTGATCTTCACGCTCAGGCAAGACGCCACATTGATTCGGATCATTTCAGCCCGCGATCAGCATCGCAAGGAGAGGCATTTGTATGAGCAAGCCAAGCAGTAAGACCAAGCCCCTGCCCAAGTTCCGCTCGGAAGCCAAAGAGCGTGAATTTTGGGAGTCAAAAGGCAACGATGCGACCGAGTACTTTGACTCGTCCAAGATGGTGGTGGCGAAGTTCAAAAACCTCAAGCCTTCCACCACCAGTATTTCTTTGCGGCTGACGGACAGCCTGCTCGATGGCATCCGCCAGCAAGCGAACAAGCTGGACGTGCCCTATCAGTCCTTGATGAAGGTCTGGTTGACCGAAAAACTGCGTGAGGCGAACAGCTAAAACCTGCCTTCAAAGTGAAGCTGCCAACAAAAAACCCACAGACCCGAAAAGGCTGTGGGTTTCGTTTTGACCTCAATGGTCGGGGTGAGAGGATTCGAACCTCCGGCCTCTACGTCCCGAACGTAGCGCTCTACCAGGCTAAGCTACACCCCGCATGGCCCCGTGCAGACTGCTCCGGGGAAGCCGAAAATTGTAGCAAAGCCACCCTGCTGCGCCGGTAGGGCACCGCCCCGGACCGGCGCTGCTTGGGCAACAACGGCACCCGCGGCAAACTCTGCAAACGCGCGCCGTCTTGGCTGTAGAGACCGATGCAGTTGGTAAAGGAGCTCGCCTGGTCATGTGTGACGGCGCCAACGCGGCAGCCGAATCTCGAGTCCCTGTAGACTTTCAACCAACGAGCTAAGCGCCCGAATGGTTTTTAGATCTCTTCAGCGATGGTCCGGCGAATCGCAGCCGCAAGAAATGTCCTCCGAATGAACGCCCCGACCCAAGGCAGCCCCAGCACGCGAACCTCCACCGCATGGATATACGGTTTGGTGCTGCCACTGGCTTATCTGGTGGTGGAGCTGAGCTTCTGCAACCAACTGCTGCAAACGCTGGGCGATGACTCGACCGACGACGTACTGACCGGCCTTGAATTTTGGGGGCGGGTCATTTCTGGTTTCGGGTTGGGTATCCTGATTCATCGGGTGGTGGCCTCCCGACTGGCCTTGCGCGCAATTGGTTTTGTGCTGAGCATCGCTGCCGGCATTCTGATCATGTGGCACGTGCAGAAGTCTCTGATTCACTATTTGGTGGAGTCTGCACAGCCGCAAGACAAACGGGCGGCTCTGGTGCTGGTTTGGCTGGCGCCCAAGGCCAGCGACGGACTGCTGACCACGCTCTCAGGCCAGCCTGTGGTGGCGTCACGGCCATCAGGCCTTGAAAAAAATATCGTGGCGTCTATGTTTCCGGCAGCCGCCCTGCATGCCGAGCGGCGAGAAGAGCAGTTTGCACAATGGCTGCAGGTGTCGGGCGGCATTGGCCTGCCGCTTGGTGACTTGCCAGAACAGGAGAAGAAGGCCTACCGGGGGCTGATCGTTGCACCTTTGGTGATCGGGCTGTCCCTGTTCTTCGGCCTGGTCAATCTGAGCTTGGCCGCCTCTTTTGCACTTTGTGCCTTCAAACCTCGCTGGCGAGCCAGTGCGACAGCTTTTTTGCTGGCCGGCCTGGTGGTCCTCTCCGTCAACACCCCCAGCGCCGTGCTGGATGCGCGCGGCTACAAAGACAGCTTTCGCACCGCTCTTTGGGACCAGGTGCCGGCTCTGGCTGTGTTGGTAGAGTGGTCGGCGCGGGCCGCCACGCAATGGGCGCCGCTGTCAGAATTCACGCATCGCCACCTGTTATTTGGCTATGCGTTCACGCCTTTGTGGGATGGGCACTAAGGCAGTCAAAAGGGCCAGACAGGCCCGCGGGTAAAGGTTCTAAACTGCGCCTGCCGCGCTGGTCCCCTTGCCTGAACACCAGAACCAAAAAATGCGAAGAGGCTGGCGAACCGGCCTTCTTAATTCCTCGACTTTGGAGACACACCCATGAAAATTTCCCGCAGACGGGTCATGCAGTCGGCAGGCGCCGCATCGCTGCTGTCAGCCCTTGGACAACAGGCTATGGCCCAGGCCCAGATTGAGTCCCTCAAGATCATCACTGGATTTCCGCCCGGTGGAACCTCCGATACCCTGTGCCGCCGTGTCGCTGACCGGCTTGCTCCGGGCTATGCACGGGTGGCTGTGGTAGAGAACCGCACTGGCGCGGGCGGACAGATTGCGGTTCAGGCGGTCAAAGCCGCACCGCCCGACGGCAACACCGTGCTACAGACCCCAATGTCCATGCTGGGCGTCTACCCGCACATCTATCGCAAGCTGCCCTATGACCCAGTGGCTGACCTGATGCCGGTCTCTTTGGGTTGTACCTTTGATTTCGGTTTCGCGGTTGGGCCTCAGGTGCCAGCCAGTGTGCGCAACATCCCTGAGTTTCTGGCCTGGTGCAAGGCCAATCCTTCGCTGGCCAACTTTGGCTCACCGGCGGCCGGTTCAGTGCCCCACTTCATTGGTGTGCTGATGGGCAAGCAGGCGGGGGTGGATCTCAAGCATGTGCCCTTCAGAGGCACCCAGCCAGCCATTCTGGACATGATCGGTGGGCAGATCGCTTCGGTCAGCGGCCCAATCGGCGAATTCACGCAGCATGTGGCGGCGGGCAAGGCCCGGCTGCTGGCCGCCAGTGGAGCCAAGCGCAGCCCCTTCGCGCCCAACACTCCCACCCTGGTAGAACAAGGCCTGAAAGACTTCACCTTCGAGGAGTGGTTCGGCTTTTACGTGCCGGCCAAAACGCCCAACGATGTGATCACGCGCCTGAACTCGGCCATGCGCACCGCGCTGGCTGCGCCCGAAACCATCAACGGGCTGGCCGCAATGGGTCTGGAGGCCAAGTCATCCTCGCCGGCTGAACTGGCCGCGCGCTTGAAGGCCGACACCGACCGATGGGGCCCGCTGGTCAAGGCCATCGGCTTTACCGCCGACGCCTGAGCTCCCCGGCCCCGCTGCAGCCCTCAGACCGGCTGTAGCCGGAGCAACACCCGTCCGCCTTCGATCTTGACAGGCCAAGAGCGGACGGGCTCGGTGGCCGGGCCACAAGTGACCGATCCATCGCGCAGGTCGAACCAGGCTTGATGGAACGGGCACTCCACCTGGTGGCCCTCTACAAAGCCGTCGCACAGCTTGGCATGGCCGTGGGTGCAGATGTTGTCGATGGCATACACGCCCTCTTCGAGCTTGAATAGCGCAATGTCGTAGCCCTGGGGGCTGACCGCCACGCCAGCGCCCTCAAATAAATCGGCCTCGGCGGCCACGTCGGTCCAGTCGTTCATGGTCAGATCGGATAAATGATGGAGTTAGGGATCATCTCGCTGTCGAAAACGCATAGCCGCTCGGCAAACTTCAGCCCGCCCGCCGTTCGCTCAACGACGTCGATGTAGCGGCCTACATTGAAGACCGTACTCTCCTTATCGTACTTGGTTCTGAACACCGCATAGTTGGCCTGGCTGTAGATTCGTCCGCCCTCCACCTTGCGCACCACCGCAGCGCCCACCACATGACGCTGGTAATAGGGGTCATGGAAGATGGTTTGTGAAATGCCGTAGACACGGTCCAGCAACATGCCCCGGCTGGTCAAGGACAGGGTGGCGAGCGGGAAGCCACGCTCATGGTTTTCACGTGACTGCAGCTTGTAGACACAAGGATCGGTAAAGAAATCAGGCCACCGATCCCACTGCCCGGCATCCAGGGCCAATGCGTAGTCGGCATAGAGCTGCTGCAGCTCCAGCCAGGTCTGGGTATCGATGGTCATCAAGCCTCCATCACCTTGCGCCAGTATGCGTACATGCCGCGGATCAACACCTCGGTCACCATGTGGTCGGTATCGCCCACCTCGCGGCCACCGAGTTCAGCCAGCGCGCGGTGCTGCTGGCGGGTTTCAAAGGCCTCCTGCGAAAACTCGATGACCTCGCCATCGTCGGCCGACACAAAACCTGCCGGGCCAAACAAATTGGCCTGCCGCAGCCGGCGCTGCGTCATCTCTTCGGAGTCATCATCAAAACCGAAGTGGGTCCAGACGAAATCGAAGGCGCCATGGCCGTCGGGCTGAATGTGACGGGTCGAGACGCTGTTGACCTGCTGCTGAAAGATGACGCTAGGAAACAGGGTCATCATGACGGCGGTGGGGCCACCCCACCAGGGTTCGGGGACGATGTCCAGAAAACTCGGATCGTGCAGCTTCATGCTTTCCTTGAAACTACTCACTTGTGTGACCTGCGCCTTGTCACCCGTAGCCTGACCCGCGGTACCCCGCGTTGAAATCATGGCCGCATGCCGGTGATGCGCGTCCATGCGCAGCTCGCTTTTGTTATCGGCACGCCAAAGGCCGAAGGTGACAAACCAGGTGTGCAACAGGCCCGGGTGGTAGGGGTCCTTGATGTTCTCCTGCATCAGTTTCCAGTTACCGGGTATTCGCTGTCGGTTGTAGCCCAAGATCCTGAGCTTGCGCCCATTGAAAAGCCGGT
>JBILUT010000158.1:0-4678 GCA_044370875.1 Polaromonas sp.
GTGCGCACCGATGACGGCTATCGGGTGTTTCAATGGAGCCACCATCCGACGCCGGACCAGGCCTTTGGTCACGACTATGAGAACTGGCTCAAGCACGAAAAAGGGGTTGATCCCGCTGAGCTCTACGCATCTGTCAATTATTTCTGCGGCCCTGGCGTGCCAGCGCAGTACCACCAGACTACCTGGTGCTCCGAAATGGCCATACGCTTTATCACCGAGCGGCGTGACCGGCCCTGGATGATTAGCGTCAATCCTTTTGATCCCCATGGTCCTTTCGATGCGCCGCCGGAGTATCTCAGCCGATACCGGCCCGCCGACATGGAACTGCCTCGCTTTCGGGAATCGGATCTGGAGCGCCAGCGCCAATTTCTGGCGATTGATCAGCAGACCAAGCATGCCGAGGACCCGCGGGTGCGCAAGCAGATTGTTCCGGTCAGCGCCGACAACCATGATGCGATTGCTTCGGCCCATAACGATTACGACGCGCTGGAGGTCAAGGCCAATTACTACGCCATGATCGAGCAGATCGACGATCAGTTCGCGCGCATCATGCAGACCCTGCGCGAGACCGGTCAACTCGAGAACACGCTGGTCATCTACATGAGCGATCACGGTGAGCTGCTCGGCGACCATGGTCTCATCCTCAAGGGCTGTCGCTTCTTCGACGGTCTGGTGCGGGTGCCCTTGATCATGTCCTGGCCCGGTCAGTTCGTGCAGGGTTTGCGCAGCCCTGCCTTGGTCGAGACCGTTGATGTGGCGCCCACTCTGATGGACGCCTGCGGCCTGGGCGTTCCTGAGTCGATGCAGGGCAAGTCCTTGCTGCCCTTGCTGCGCGGGCAGGCGGACCCCCAGTTTCACAAGCCGGTGGTGCGATCGGAGTACCGCGATGCCATGGGCGGGCATCCCGACCACAGCCAAGCTTCGATGGTCTTTGACGGCCGATACAAAAGCGTGTTCTACCACGGCCATGATCTGGCCGAGCTGTTCGATCATGAAAACGATCCCCATGAATTCGACAACCTGTGGTCGCAGCCTGACCATGAAGCGCTCAAGCTGGCCCAGATGCGCCTGCATATGCAGACCATGATGTCGACGGTCGACCTCGGTCCGCCGCGTTTTGTCAACTACTGAAAGGCCGCTTTGATCATGAAGAGTGCGAGCCCGTCGACGAGCAGCATCGTGGCTGTCGAGTTACGCCAGGTCGATCTGCCACCCAAGGTGGTACGCACCGATGCCATTCAGTCTTTTGTGACGCAAGAGACGGTGCTGCTGACGCTGCGCTGCAGCGATGGCATTGAGGGCACGGGCTACGCCTACACCATAGGGACCGGCGGCTCCTCTGTTATTGCCTTGCTCAAGGACCACTTGATCCCCCGGCTGCTGGGCCGCGATCCGCTTTGCGTTGAGGCGATCTGGAAAGATCTCTTCTTTCACACCCATGCGACGGCGGTCGGTGCCATCACCAGCCTGGCCCTGGCCTGCGTGGACACGGCACTGTGGGACTGGCGCGCGCGCAGTCAGGGTTTGCCGCTCTGGAAGCTGCTGGGCGGGGCCCGATCGCGTGTACCGCTCTACACCACCGAAGGAGGTTGGCTGCATTTGTCGCCGCAAGAGTTGGTCGAGCAAACCTTGCAGGCCCGCGAGCAGGGATTCAAGGGCGCCAAGATCAAGATCGGGCGGCCTCATGTCAGCGAAGATGTGGCTCGGTTGAGCGCTGTTCGTGATGCAGTGGGTAGCAGCTTTGACCTGATGACAGATGCCAACCAGGGCTTGAATCGACCTGAGGCGGTGCGCCGGGCGAACGCTTTTGAGGGCCTGGATCTGGCCTGGATTGAAGAGCCCCTGCCGGCAGAAGATGTGGGCGGTCATCGGCATTTGAGGCAAAGCACTTCCATTCCCGTGGCGGTGGGTGAGTCGATGTACCACCCGATGCAATTTCGCGAGTACCTGGAGCAGGGTGCCTGCTCCATCGTGCAGCCCGATGTGGCCCGCATTGGCGGCATCACGCCCTGGATGAAGACCGCGCACCTGGCTGAGGCCTTTGATGTCCCGGTCTGTCCGCATTTTCTGATGGAGTTGCATGTCAGCCTGTGCGCTGCCGTGCCCAATGCACCCTGGGTTGAATACATTCCGCAGCTCGATGACATCACGCTCACGGGGATGCGGGTGGAGGACGGGCATGCGGTTCCGTCAGATGAGTCGGGACTGGGCATTGCCTGGGACTGGAAGGCCATAGAGGCCAGACAATCGGTAGATTTGGAGTTCAAAGTATGAAGCGACTACAAGGTAAGACAGTATTGGTCACAGCGGCTGCGGCCGGCATAGGACGGGCCAGCGTGCTGGCGATGGCAGCGGAGGGGGCCAAGGTGTGGGCCACCGATGTCAACGGCAAATTGCTGCAATCGCTCGAGGGCACACCGGGCGTGCAGACGGCGGTGCTTGACGTGCTGGACAAGTCAGCCATTGCTGCGCTTGCGGCGCGGGTCGGGACGGTCGATGTCCTGTTCAACTGCGCTGGATTCGTACACAGCGACACGGCGCTCAAAGCCAAAGACGAGGACCTGGATTTCGCCTTTAGGCTCAATGTGCGCTCGCACCTGCACATGATCCAGGCCTTTCTCCCGGGCATGATCGCCAAGGGAGACGGCAGCATCATCAACATGGCCAGCGTGGCCTCCAGCGTGCGAGGCATTGTCAATCGCTGCGTGTACGGCACCACAAAGGCCGCGGTGATCGGGCTGACCAAGAGTGTGGCGGCCGACTATGTGGGTCAGGGTGTGCGTTGCAACGCGATTTGTCCGGGTACGGTAGATACGCCTTCGCTGGCCGATCGGATCAACGCCTTCGACGATCCGGTGGCCGCCCGCAAGGCCTTTATTGCCCGTCAGCCCATGGGCCGCATTGCGCAGGCTGAAGAGATTGCGCCCATTCTGGTTTTCCTGGCCAGCGACGAATCGCGCTTTGTGACCGGCCAGGCTTATTCGATTGACGGGGGCATGACCATATGAATCAGCTCGATCTGAGGGGGCGCCATGCGGTCATCACGGGCGGTGCAGCTGGCCTCGGACTGGCCATCGCCCAGCGCATGATTGCGTCGGGTGCATCGGTCACCCTTTGGGACCGTGACGCAAAAGCCCTTCAGGCGGCCTGTGCAGGCCTCGGCAGTCAGGCCCAGGGTGTTGAGGTGGATGTGACGCAACACGCCAGCGTGGTTCGAGCCGTTACGCAAACCGGCCGCTCAGTCGATATTCTGGTTAACAGTGCGGGCATCACTGGACCGAATACGGCCCTGTGGGATTACCCAGTAGCCGATTGGGAGCAGGTGATGCGCGTCAACATCAACGGCACCTTTCATTGCTGCCGCGAACTGGCGGGCAAGATGCGTGAGCAAGGTTGGGGGCGTATCGTGAACATCGCCTCGGTGGCAGGCAAAGACGGCAATCCCAATGCCAGCGCCTACAGTGCCAGCAAGGCGGCGGTGATCGGTTTGACCAAGTCGCTGGGCAAGGAGTTGGCGCAGACCGGTGTGCGGGTCAATTGCGTCACGCCAGCGGCCGTTCGCACCGCCATCTTCGACCAGATGACCCAAGCTCACATAGACTTCATGCTCTCGAAGATTCCCATGGGGCGCTTCGGACTGCCCGAAGAGGTGGCGGCTATGGTCACCTGGTTGTGCACCGATGAGTGCTCCTTTTCAACTGGAGCCGTCTTTGATCTCTCTGGCGGCCGATCTACCTATTAATAACACCGAAAGGACAACATGAAGCTCGTTCGCTATGGCCAGCCTGGCAAAGAAAAGCCCGGTCTTATTGATGCGCAGGGTCAATTGCGCGACCTCAGTGGCGTGGTGGCTGACATAACACCCGACCAGCTCTCCGACAAGGCCCTGGCTCGTCTGGCCAAGCTCAAGACCGATCGCTTGCCTTTGGTGCGCGGTACGCCGCGGATGGGCTCACCGGTGGCCGGCACGCGCAAGTTTGTGGCCATCGGCCTGAACTACGCCGATCATGCGGCTGAGTCGAACCTGCCCATTCCCAAGGAGCCGATCATCTTCATGAAGACGCCCAACTGCATTCAGGGGCCCGATGATGACGTCATGCTGCCCCGGGGCTCGAAGAAGACCGACTGGGAGGTCGAGTTGGGCGTGGTCATCGGCACCCGTGCCCGCTATGTCTCGCAGAAAGAGGCGCTCTCGCATGTGGCTGGTTATTGCGTGGTCAACGATGTCAGCGAGCGCGAGTACCAGATTGAACGCGGAGGCACCTGGGACAAGGGCAAGGGCTGCGATACCTTTGGACCGACGGGTCCCTGGCTGGTAACCCGCGATGAAGTTCCCAACCCGCAGAAGCTGGGCATGTGGCTCGATCTCAATGGCAACCGCATGCAAACCGGCTCGACCAAGACCATGATCTTTTCGGTGGCCAAGCTGGTGAGCTATGTCAGCGAATTCATGACGCTCGAGCCCGGGGACATCATCACCACGGGCACTCCGCCCGGTGTGGGCATGGGTATCAAGAAGGATGGCCAGAGTGCCCCGATCTACCTCAAGCGTGGCGATGTGATGACGCTGGGCATAGACGGCTTGGGGCAGCAGCGCCAGAAGGTGGTGGCCTTCAAGCGCTAGCCGCTTTACCGCCTGGCGCCTGCGCGCCAGGCGGCCACGAAGGCCGCGGCGCGC
>JBILUT010000159.1:0-4661 GCA_044370875.1 Polaromonas sp.
ATAGCTGGGCCGGTCGCGGTAGGGGCCATCGCGACCAAAGCCGCTGATGGCGCAGTAGATCAGGCGGGGATTGATCTTTTGCAAGCGTTCGAAGCCAGCCCCAAGCTTTTCAGCCACGCCGGGGCGAAAGTTTTGAATATAGACATCGGCCTGCGCGATCATCTCGTCAAACCGCGCCAGATCGGTGGCATCCTTGGTGCTGAGCGTGACCGAGCGTTTGTTGCGATTGCAGGACTGAAAGTGCGGGCTGTAAAGCTCACCGCGATAGGCGCGAAAAGGATCGCCGGTCCCGGGCAGTTCGACCTTGACCACATCGGCACCCAGATCGGCCAGCATCATGCCGGCAAATGGGCCGGTGATGAAGGTGCCGTGCTCGACGACCTTGATGTCCTTGAGTACCTGGGCCATGTTCAATCCTTAACCGGCGTGCCGGTGTACTGCTGCTGAGCCACCGCATGGTTGGCCAGCGCAAAACCGATCGGGTCAGAGAGCTCTTCATTGAGGTGAGCGATCAGGCTAGCCACACGGGCGAGCATCGGCACGCCTTTGAGCGCAGCCACCGGGAAGTTCACGCCCAGCAGGACTGCAGGAATGGCCGCCGAGACATTCATGGGCAAGTCCTTGCCAACCACCTCGGGAATCACCGACTCGATGATGCGCGCCAGCTGCACATACTTCTGTCCGCCACCGACCTGGGCCGAAACAGCGAACAGCGCGCCCACCCGCGGATCGGCGGTCTTGTGTTCAGGATGCCCGTAGCCGGGGATGGTCTGCTTCTTGGCACGCAGATCGGCCACCACCGCCTTGGCTGCAGCCTTGAGGTCGCCGCCATGGCTGGCCGCCGCCTCGGCCTCGACCCGCAGAAAGAATTTGCCTGCGGTCTCAGAGGCGCCGAGCACCACCGAGCCAGCACCCAGGATGCCGGCCGCCACCGCGCCCTGCATCGCATCGGGCGCAGCCGCCAAAGTCATGCGCGCAGCCTGGTTGCTGGGCACCAAGCCATGCTCGGCAATGGCCACCATGGTGGCGTTGACCAGCGCGCTGGCCGCAGCGTCAGGACGCTGACCGGTCAGCAGCAAATAAAAGTAGTCGCCGAAGTTGATCTGGCCGATCAGATCGCGCGAGAGATCCAGGCCACGCACCACGATGCGCTGCTCGCTCGACGTGCTGATGGCCGTGTGCGGCACGATATTCTTTCCGATCTTCATGGGGATTGCCTCGCGGGGATTGGCTGAATCTACAAACTCAAAGCATTCGATAGAGGAGGATCACAGAACCTGGCAGGCCTGCTCAAAACCCAGTCGCGGATTGCGATCGAACAGCTTGCTCTTGTCCATATAGCCCAGGTTGATCAGGAAATTGGCCTGATACCGACCGTCGGGGAAGAACTCCGCATTGACCTTGGCCAGATCAACGCCGCTCATCGGGCCGCAATCGAGATCGAGGGCGCGAGCCGCCAGAATGAAATAAGCGCCGCCCAAGGTTCCGTTGCGAACCGCCGTGGCTGAAGCCATGGCTGCATTGCCTTCAAACATGGCCTGCGCCTCGGGCTTGTGCCAAATCTTGGGCATGTGCTCATAAAAGCGGGTGTCGGTGGCCACGATCACGCAGACCGGCGCAGAACGCGTCTTGTCCACATTGGCCGGCATCAGCGCAGGAATGACGCGCTCCTTGGCTGCAGCAGTGGTCAGAAACACATAGCGGGTCGGCTGGGTGTTCATCGAGGTGGGCGCCATCGCAGCGAGTTCATACACCTGGCGCAGCAAGGCAGCGGGCACGGGCTTGTCGATGAAACCGTTGGCGGTACGCGCCTGGCGGAAAAGCTGATCGAGGCTGGCGTCAGAAATTGGCATGGTCGGTTTATGAAGAAGTTGAAAGAGCGGAGCTTAGCGCCTGCGCATCATTCGCAGGGATGGATCAGAAAAATCGACGCGTGATTGGGTTCTCATTCGGCCTTGATCCCCAAATCACGGGTGATCTTGGACCAACGATCCACATCACGCTTGACCAGCGCCTTGGCCTGCTCGCCCGTCAGCGACAAGGGCTTACCGCCAGCCTTTCGGAACGTCTCCACCAGATCGGGCGACTGGATGATCCGCGACAGCTCAGTGCGCAGACGCTCCTGCACATCGGCCGGCGTCTTGCTCGGCACGAACAGGCCAAACCAAGACTCCAGATCCAGATTGGCCACGCCGGTCTCGATGATGGTCGGCACATCGGGATGAAAGGGCAAGCGACCGCTACCGGAGACGACCAGGGCCTTGAGGTTACCCGCCTCCACCTGGGGACGTGCAGTAGGCGAGAGATCAAAGAACACATCGACCCGACCGCCCAACAGATCCTGGTAAGCCGCCTGGGCGCCACGGTAGGGCACGTGTACCAGCTCCACACCCGCCAGATTCCAGAGCGCAGCGGCCAACACATGCTGCCCGGAGCCGCTGCCGCCGGAGGCATAGGTCACCTTCTTGGGGTTGGCCTTGGCATGGGCGATCAGTTCACGCAGGTTGTTAAACGGCAAATCCTTGCGGGCCACCAAGGTGTAGCTGTAGGCCACCGCCAGACCCACCGGCTCGAAGTCGCGCAGGCTGTCATAAGGGATGTTGGGATACAGACCCGGGTTGAGCGCCAGGTTGGACACCGAACCGACCAGCAGGGTGTAACCATCGGGCGCAGCCTTGGCCACCAGATCGGTGCCCACCAAGGTGCCCGATCCCGGGCGGTTTTCAACCACAGCGCCCTGCCCCAGCGCCTTGCCCAGTCGATCGGCGAGCAAGCGGCCAACCACATCAAAGCCACCGCCAGGCGGCTGGGGCACCACCACACGCAGCGGTTTGGTTGGAAAGGCCTGGGCCGAGGCCCCGGGGGCCAAGGCCGAGCCCAGCACCCCAAGTGCGATAGCGTGGTTGAAAGAACGTCTGTCCATCATGGCGGTCTCCTGATCATTGGGTGATGCGGCTCTTGCAACAGCCGCAGGGAACATGGTTTGAAGAAACGCGCTCATCGCTCTAGCGCTCCCCCGGCCAGCCAGCGCCCGCCTCGCGCGTACAGGCGCTGCACCTCATCGCCCTTGAGCATGGGCATGTCCATCTTGACCTTGTAGCCAATGCGCGTCTGAATGTAAGCCAGGTGACGATACCCCTCCGGGAATGCGGACAAAGCAGGCTGGTCCAGTTTGAGCACCGCGCTGGGGTCGACTGGATCAATGCGGTCCTTCTCGTAGATCGGCTGGCGGTGCAACAACTTCCAGCGCCCCTCATGGCGAGTCACAAAGTCGTAGAAGCGGCCGGTGCACACCACATCGCAGAGCACCGGCTCGGCAGCACCCTCCACAACGCCCCGCTGCGAAATGGTCATCTTGGTCTGCGCAATGGCCCGATCACCGGCCACCTCAATGGCGCTGCCGCCCAGAAAGTGCAGGATGCTCACGCCCTTGGCCCAGCCCTCCTGGGTCACCCGGATGAAATCACGATACGGGCCCTGAAACCAGGTGGCCATCATCACACCCTCGGGGTGCCAGACTGTGGCGAATTGATCCCACAGCCCCGCATCGCGCCAGAGCGCCCAGTTCTCGACCATCTGCCGAATTTCCAACTCGTCCTTCATCTTGTCGTCCATCTCAAGGTCCTCCCCGATTCAACGCGGTTCAGCCAAGTAGTCCACCTGGTGCCGGGCAATACGCAGGTCCGATACCTCCTGCTTGACCCGCAGATGCTCGGGATGCTGGGCATAAGCATCAAGCGCCGCCTGAGACTCAAATTCAGAATAGAGCACCACATCGCAGGCATAGTCGATGCGGCTCGAATCCACGCCAATCTCCAGGTGCAACAGCCCCGGCACACGGCCCCGCAGCGATTCAAAACTGCGCTTGAGCACCGCGATCGCCCGCGACTTGTCCTCTTGCGAGTCGCCGCGCAAATTCCACATGACGATGTGCTTGATCATGGCCCGATCATCCCTCCCGCTGCGCTGCAAAGCCAGCCAGCGAACACCTGCGGTCATACAGCCCGAGCTGGGTGCATACCCGCAAGCCCGCGGCATCGAGCCGGCCCCCCTGGGATGGCGAAAAACGGTTCATGCCAAGCTCCGCTGCAAGACAAAGTCAAACTCGATGACGCATCGGCCCTGCGCGTCTTCGACCCACGGCACGATGAGAGACTCGCGCACGCCATAAACCGCATCGCTGTCCAAATAGGGATCGCCCTCACGGTAGACATGGGTGACCAGAGTTTCAAAACCAGGGGCCGAAACGCGAAAGTGAATGTGCGCCGGACGCCAGGGTTGGCTGGCCAGGGCACCAAGCAGCCGACCGACCGGCCCATCGGCGACAACCCGGTAGGACGGGGCCACGATGGTTTCGATGTGATAGCGGCCCTGCACATCGGTTTGCAGCACGCCCCGGCAGTGACGCTGCTCGCCCCGGCCCTGCTGAATGTCGTAAAGGCCATCGCCGTCGCAATGCCAGGCCTCGACCGTGGCGCCGGCGATGACCGCGCCGTCGATCGCACCGACCCGCCCCCAAACGAGGCAGGGCTGACCTGGCCTATCGGCCGACAGCTTGGCACCGCCTGACAGCGGCGGCGCGTCGGCCACATAGAAAGGCCCCATCACGGTCGATTCCGTCCGCCCCGCCGGTTTGTCGTGGGTTTGGGCGACGGTGAGTG
>JBILUT010000161.1:0-4647 GCA_044370875.1 Polaromonas sp.
GGCGTGTTTCGCGTGGCGGCCCTTTTCAAACATGCCATTGAAAAACGTCAGCCCAACCGGCTCACGCTCGGCAGCGATTAATTCGAGAGGAGACTTCATGGACCTGCAGTTGAACAACAAGACCGCTTTGATCACCGGAGCCAGTGTGGGCATAGGCCGAGCCATTGCCAAGGCACTGGCAGCCGAAGGGGTGCGGGTGGCTGTTTCGGCCCGCCGCGTCAGCAACCTGCAGGAACTGGCCAAGGAGATCGTTGCTGCTGGCGGCCTGGAGCCCGTGGTGATCGAGACCAATCTTTACGAGGACGACTCCCCGGCCCGGCTGGCGGCTGCAGCCCTCAAGGGGCTGGGCCAGGTGGACATCTTGGTCAACAACGCCGGCGGCTCTCGCAGCTTCAAGGAGCTGCATGTCAGTGAAGACGCCTGGCAGGAAGCCATCACCCTGAATTTTCATCGCCCGCGCCAACTGGCCGATGCATTGATTGACCAGATGATTGCCAACCGCTGGGGCCGGATCATCAATATCACCGGCAAGAGCGAGCCCGAGCACATTAACGGCGCTTTTTGCGCCAAAGCGGGCATGCATTCTTGGGCCAAGGGCCTCTCGCGCATGGTCGGCAAGCATGGCGTCACCGTCAATTGCATTCCCCCGGGGCGCATTCATTCGGAGCAAATTTTTCGCAACTACACCCCGGAATATCGGGCCTGGCAATCGGAGCACGAGATTCCGGTGGGCCGCTACGGCGAGCCTGAGGAGCTGGCCAACCTGGCCGTCTTTCTGGCCTCACCGCGGGCTGCTTACATCACCGGTGCGGTGATCCCTGTAGATGGGGGTTTACGTCGCTACCAGTTTTGACAGAGTGCCGCTATAAATTTCGGTCACTTAAGATAGACCCGATAAGGAGGAGGACCACCATGACCATCAACCGTTCGATATCGCGTCGCCGACTGATCGCCGCAACAGCGGCGACCACCCTGGGCGTTCCCCTGGCCAAAGCGCAATCGGGCTGGCCGAGCAAGCCCGTTCGTTTCCTGGTGCCTTTTGCCCCCGGCGGCACCTCGGAGATCGTGGCCCGCTCCGTCGCGGCTGAGCTGACCAAGCAACTGGGCCAGAGCGTCTTCGTCGAAAACAAGCCCGGCGGCGCCGGCGTGACCGCGATGCAGGAGGCGCAGAAGGCAGCCCCTGATGGTCACACCATGATCCTCACGCATGTCGGTACGCTGGCTGTCAATCCTTACATGCTCAAGAACCAGCCTTACGACGTGAACAAGGACTTCGTGCCGGTCACCCTGCTGGCCAAGGTTCCCAATGTCTTTGTGATCAACCCGGAAGTGCCGGCAAAAAATTTCAAGGAATTCGTAGACCACGTCAAGCGAAATCCCGGCCGGCTCAATTACGGCTCGGCAGGCAATGCCAGCGCCGGCCACTTGGCCATGGAGTACCTCAAGCTGGTCACGGGCATGTTCATCACGCACATTCCGTATCGCGGCACCGGCCCGCAACTGACCGATCTGTTGGCCGGCCGCACGCAGGCCTCCTCGGCTGGCATGCCTGCGCTGGGAGCGCACATCCGGTCCGGCAAGCTGCGCGCTATCGCGGTGGGCACGCAGCAGCGCATTGCGGCGTTGCCCGATGTGCCGACGGTGGCGGAGATGGGTTACAAGGACTTCGAGACCTCGCAGTGGTACGGAATCCATGTGCCAGCCGGCACCCCGGCTGATATCGTCAAGCGGCTGCAAGAAGAGTCCCAAAAGGCGCTGCGCTCCAGCGCGGTGACGGAGCGTTTTGCAACCGACAACGCCGTTGGCGGCGGCGGCCCATCGTCGGAGTACGCGGCCTTCATTGCTCGCGAACAAAAGCTCTGGAGCGATATCGTCGTGCGCGCCCAGATCAAGCCCGACTGACCGGCCCGTAAACGCTGGGGTCGATGGCCAGCAGGTCCAGTGCATAGCGCCGGCCGGCCAGGTGGTCCTCTATGCACCGCAAGACGAGCGGACTGCGGTGGCGCGCTTGCGTGGCGCGAATCTCCTCGGGGCTCATCCAGAGGGTGCGCACAATGCCATCGTCGAGCTGCCGTCCAGGCTGCAAGGCGCCGAGTTCGCCGCAGAAGGCAAAGCGCAGGTAGGTGATGTCTTCGGGCGGCCGCTGGGCACGCTCGCGCTCAAAGCGCGCCAGATAGACGCCTACCAGCGCGGTGGGCTTGAAGGGGTGCGCGGTTTCCTCCAGCGTCTCGCGGGCGCAGGCTTCGATCGGGCTTTCTCCCGGGTCTAAATGCCCGGCCGGGTTGTTCAGCCGCAAGCCGTCCTGCGTCATTTCCTCAACCAGCAAATATTCGGTCAGTCCCCGATGCTGCCGCTCAATGATGGCTGCGACGGTGACGCTGGGCTTCCAACGCTCTTGCATGCTTCGATTATCCGGGGCTCGGGCGGTACGTGCCGCCGTGATGACAGCGCTCCTGGGCAGCGATCATGCGCCCATTCAGGCGCTTAGCGTGAAGGCTTCGTGGATGGCCGATTGCACGCTGCCACCGAGGACAGCCCCGCCGCCGGCCACATAAATCCAGTCGCCCACGGTCACTGCGGCAACCGCATGGCGCGGCGTGGGCATGGGGGCATGCGACTGCCAGCGGTCAGTCTGGCCATCGTAGCTCTCCATCTGCCCAAACACGGTTTGCTGGCCGGGTCGGTTGATGATGCCGCCCTCGCCACCCATGGCAAACAGCCGGTCGCGGTAGATGACCAGGCCGTGCCCCGATCTTGCCACCGGCAGCGGTGCGCGCAACTCCCAGGTGTCGCGATCGGGCAGGTAGATGTGGTGCAGATCGGTGTTGTTTTCAAAGTTGTTGAAGCGACCGCCGATCACGTGGATGCGGCCCTGCCAGGTCACACAGCCGACATGATCGCGCGCGCCAGGCAGCGCCCTGCGCCGGCTCCAGCGATCGGTCTGCGGGTCGTAGACCTCGTGCCAGCCGACGCTGGCACGCTCATCGGTGGGCGCGCCAGCGCCGCCTATGAGGTGGATCAGTCCGCCCAGCACCACCGCGGCGGCCGCGCCACGGGGCCTGGGCAGCGGCGCAATGGGGGTCCACTTGTCGGTGGCGACATCGTAGGCATAGGCATGGGTATCCGGATTGCGGTTTTGTTCGATGAAGCCACCGAAAGCATAAATACGCCCCCGATCGGCCACCACCGCCACATGGTTGGCTCCGCGCGGCAGTGCGGCGGCATTGAACCAGGTGTCGGTGCGCGGCTCATAGACATGGTGGTAGCCGCGATCAACCCGCCCCTCGCCATAGCCGCCAATCACATGCATGCGACCGGCCCATTCAGTGGCCCAAGCCATTTCACTGCGGGGAATCGGCAGCGCTGCACGACTCACCCAACGTCCTTGCGGACCGGCCGGGGCCGGGCTTTGAAACGACCGCTGCGCTGTTTGATCGGGCGTCAGGTGATGCGGCTTGCCGTCGTTGAGCCGGGCGTAGGGCTCTTGCGAGGGCGGCGCCACCGGCAGCTGGGGAGCTTGCCCGGCATGGCCGCTGGGGTGGGCATGCCCTGCTTGTGCCCACACGGTGGGTGCGGCCACTGCAGCGCCTGCGGCCAGAAAGATTCGACGGTGCATGTTCATGAGTCGTCCTCCTTGATGTCGTGCCTTGCCTGGAGGCCCGGCTTTGATCGGCCGGTTAGACCCGCCGACACAAGGCCGTGAGCTTGCGCACATCGCTGAGCGAGCCCAGCTGCCAGCATTGCTGAGTGATTTCCTGCGCCGCCTGGCGTCCGAGAACCGGTTCCACCAGCGCGTGAAATTTTTCCTCCAGCCGCGTATCGCTCAAGGGATTTTGCAGCGAGCCGATCGCATGTACCACCTCGACAACTTCTACGCGACCGTCCGTGAGGGTGGCGCGCAGATGCACAGCTGCTTCGTCCATGCTGTCGTCCACGTTGGCCTGCACCTTCGCACGAAGGGCGATCACCCGCGGATCGTTGACGATGGCATCGGCGTACTCCTCCTCGCCGGCGCGACCAAACAAGAGGCCCACGGCGCAGCCGTGGTACACGCTGAACTTGCCCTGCAGCCCGTCTTTGGGCTCCTTTTTGCCGGTGAGCTCGAGCACCAGGGAATGCACACGCAGCTCGATACGCTCGATTTGCTCCGGCTTGATGCCACGCTCGCGCAGTTGCACGCAGGCGTCGATGCTGGGATGAACCACAATGCCGCAGGCAAACGGCTTGTAGCTGTTGAAAGAGATCTCGAAGCGCTGCCCCAGTTCGTCGGTGATCTCGTGCCACGCCCGTTTGTCCGATGCGACCTGGATCAAGCCGCGGGGCGCCTCCAAGGCCTTGGTGCTGGCGGTAAAGCCCTGGCTGGCCAGCAAGGCTGACATCAGGCCTGCACGCGCCGCACCACCGGGATGGAAGGGTTTGGTCATGGTGCCAAATTGCTCGCGCAAACCGATCGGCTGAGAGGCGGCAATGCCCAGGGCCATTTGGGTTTGGTGTTCGGACAGTCCGAGCAGGCGGGTGCATCCCGCCGCAGCGCCGAGCATGCCTGTCGATCCCGTGATGTGCCAGCCACGGTCATAGTGATCGGGGTACATCGTGTTGCCCACGCGGCAGGCCACATCGATGCCCAGGACCAGCGCATCGATCACG
>JBILUT010000162.1:0-4626 GCA_044370875.1 Polaromonas sp.
CGGCCACGATGCGGCCGATGCGCTGCAGGTTGTCGTTGTAGTCGGTGATGACCAGAGAGTTGTTGCCCGGATTGACGTTGATGGTGTTGTTCGGGCTGATCAGCGGGCGCAATACCGGCACCAGGTTGTTGGCGTTCTCATGTTGCAAACGGAAGATCTGCGTGGCGATCTGGTTGCCCGGCCCTACTGTGGCCTTGTCGATGACGCTGCCGCCTTGCAGCTTGGCTTCAGCTTCAGGCACCACCTTATAGAGTCCAGCGGTCTCGACCACCGCGTAGCCTTGCAGACGCAAAGCGCCCAGGAACTGGTTGAAGGCCGCCGCTTTGGTCACGGGGCGGTCGGTGTTGAGCGTCATCGTGCCCTTGACGCGCGGGTCGAGCACCACGCTCCGGCCGGTGATCAGCGCCATGGCACGGGCCACTTCGCTGATCTCGGTGCTGGTAAAGCTCAGTGTGACCTGATCGCTGGCACGCACCGCGCTAGCTAGATTTGCCGGGGTCGCGCCGCTCTGGGCCCAGACGGTCAAGGTAAGGCTGAGCAGGGCTGTTGCGGTGATCCGTTTCATGGAGAAGCCTCAAGCGAAGGCGACGCTCCATCGCGCGCCCTTGCGCCAGCCAGTGGCTGCCAGTCCGAGCGCTCAGGCGGTGGTGCTTTGAAGATCTTGTTCATGGCAGCTCCAGCGTAAGTTGTCCGCTCCAGCGACCGGGCTCGATTTCTTGCAAGGACGCTTGTGTAATCCTGGCTCCCATTTGCGGTCCCAGGGTTTCGACCCATCCGAACAAGGCCAGCGCTGGGGTGGCTGGCAGATCGACCACTACGGCGCTGCCCTGTGAAATGAGCCTGCCCTCCAGGGCCTGCACTGATTGGCCGATCGCCTGGCGGCTCTGGTTCGTAGAGATACGTCGCTGTTGTTGCATCGCCTGGGCCTGAGCCTGCAGCGCCCGCATCAGGGCCAGGTCGTGCTGTGCCAACTGCGCTGGCGGCTGCTGCCAAAGGCGCCAAGCGGGCTGCAAGGTGCCGGTCCATAGCGACAGCAGCGCTATCGCAGCCAGCGCCATCCCGATCAGCACTCGCTCGCGAGGCTGGCGCTGCTGCCAAAAGCGCGTCAGAGCTGCTTGCGCCTTGGATCGGGTCATGGTGCCTTGGCCCTCATCAGCCAAACCGCTCCGCTGGCATGCAGCTCATAGCCGCGCAGCGCCAAGGCCGATTGCAGCTCGCGGGCCTGGGCGGCTTGCATGGGCCAATCGGGCAGTTGTAGCTGCCCGGCGCTGTATTCCAGCCGCTTCGGCGGTACTGGCCTCGCCTCGGCCAGCACCGAAAGCATGACGCCCAAATCATCGGGTAAGGCCGTCGCGCTGGCTTGGCGCAAGGCCTGCACCTGGCGCTGCATTTGAGCCAGCGGGTCGATGACCACAGTCACCTGGGGGAAAGTGCTGCGCAAGATGGCCCGCAACTCCTCTTGTGGGTTCTGATCGGATTGCCGCCAGATCCAGGCCTGCACGCCCACCCAATGCACCAGCAGTAAAACCAGCAGCCCCCAACGCAGGGGCCGACTGCTTGGGCCGCGCAGCCAGGCGCTGACACGTCGAAACAGACGGTAGGGCCAGCGGTTGGACGGGCCAGACGACAGATCAAATTGCGCCAGATTCCAGGGTGATGCCAGCGCCTGCTGAAGTCGTTGCGATCTTGGCAGCAGGTCCGCCGGGCGCTTGAAGATATGCTGTGCCAGTTCAGCCATGGCTGGCTCGGCTCGCAGGACAGGGGGCACCAGGTTGCCCGGTCCCAAGAAGGCGGCGACAGCCTCGCGCGCCTGTTCTGCCGAAGGCGGTAAAGGCAGTACCTCCACCCCGTCTGGGCCGGTTTGAACCAGCTGCCCGGCTTCAGGTTGACCCAGCAGCAGCCAAACAGACTCGCCTGGTTCGAATTCGGGCACGATGCGATCCGCATGACGACCTGCTGCCTGCAAGCCCTGTAAAGCCTGTTCGAGCCAAGTCTTGTCGCAGGCCGCCACCCAGGTGGCTGTGCCGGGTCGCGATCCGGGCGCCAGGGCCAGGTGCAGACGCGCTGGGTCGCTGAGCAATTGGTCCTCCAGCAGCCCGGCCAGCGCCTGCCGCCAGCGATTTGCCGTCAGTCGCGGCAAGGTCGCACGGTGCCAGGAGATCATGCGTGCCGGCACCATCAGCACCACCTCCTGCGCCGCAGGCCATTGCTCGGGCGCCGCGTCGAGCGGCTCGATCAGTGCGCTACCCACTGCGCCCGGCTGACCAAGACGCCCGTTCACCAGCCATGCCGACCAGGAGTGGTTGGGCTGTAGTGGGGGGCAGGCAAGGATTTGACGCATGCGGCGCACAGAGCCGAGTGGAGTGAAGGAGTCTTGAAGTCACTTTGATTTTGGCCGCATCAGGGCCTGCTTTAGCAGCTCATCGGCGAGCGGGCATCAGTCGATCCGAGGCCTTTTGCGATAGGCAGGCAAGGTATGCCTTGCTGGCGTACAGCACCAGACGGCTCAGGGCCTCTTGCATCGCGCCGCTGGCCGTCCGGTATCCCCGGACGCCTGGATGGCGCGAGCACCTTGCTTGGCAGATCGGCTGGGCTCGGTCTTTGCGGTTTTCTGGGCTTGCAAGACGTTGGTGCCCGAAAAAGGTATAGGTTTGAAGTATTTTTTAAAAATATTAGTTCTAATTGCGAACATTTATCTAGTAGTTTCACTAAGTAACTTTTACGGATTGAATTTAAGATCACTTTTCCGGTTTTGAAGAGGTGGCTCAAGATCGTGGTTTGTCGGATCTAACCTTGCGTCCCTTGAACCGCGTGCCCGTTGCATTTTTATAGGAGTGATTTTTGTGTTCGAACGCGTTGTTCCCGTCAATAAAGAGCGCCACGCGGGCAAGAAGGTGCGCCCGAGTACCGATTTCAAATTTGCGTCCAAATTCCATGTGGCTTACGTCACCGTGCACGAGTTCGCACGCGCCGCGGCGATCTACCCTCTGGTTTTTTTGGAGGACAAGGACAACGATCATTTCCGACCGGTGGCCCTGATGGGCTTGGACGCTGGTGAAAACCTCTTCGTTGACAGCCAAGGTCAGTGGTCGGGCTCCTACATCCCCGCCATCATCCGCCGTTACCCCTTTGCGCTGACCAAGGCGGCAGAGGCGGACCGCTTCATTGTTTGTGTGGACGAGGCCAGCGATTTGCTTAGCGACACCGAGGGCATGCCCCTGTTCGACGAGCAGGGCAACGCCACACAGGTGATTGAAAACGTCAAGCGTTACCTGGGTGAATTGCAGCAGATGGACGCCATGACGCATGATTTCAGCCGGTTTCTGGTACACAACAATTTGTTGACTCCCTTGAGCATGCGCGTCAACGCGGCCAACCAGGTGCGCAACATCACAGGCTGCTACGTCATCAACGAAGAGCGACTCAACGGCTTTAGCGATGCCAAGTTCGCTGAAATTCGACAGAAGGGCTACCTGCCTGCGATCTATGCGCACCTGATTTCCCTGTCCCAGATTGAGCGTCTGGCCAGCCTGAAGAAGCCGGCCGCCGAGGCCAAGCTCGCTGAGGCCAAGCCCGCTGAGATCGCTCCTGCCGCTTCCGGCGGGTCACGTCGCAGCAAGCAGACCCTGCAATAGGCAAGCACTGCAGTACGTCAGCAGTGGATGCCCGTCAGTCAGGCTCGGACCGTGCCGCCCGTCGCGCAGTCTGGGGTCATCGGCGGCTTGAAGCAGGCCGTATCCAGGCTTGGCCAGTGGTTGGGTTGGGGCCAGGTCCCTTCTGCACCGGCCGTACAAAGCCAGCCCGATTCGGCGGCATCAGCCGACTCGGCCGATCCGCCGCCGGGCTGATCACAGCTTGACCTTGGTGGTTGCTCCGGCAGCTAATGCCGCAAAGACTGCCGGGACTCTTCACGAGCTGGCGGCCAGTGCAAGCGCCAGCCGGTTGTGTCGCTCGATCAGAGGCCCCAAATCGACGGTGGTCAGCTGTCCATCACGCACCACCCAGCGACCGTGGACCAGGGTGTGGCGGGCGTTGGCGCTGGCGCACAGCATCAGGCTGCCCACCGCATCGTGCACTGCGCCGCCGGCCATCGACAGGGTGTTCAGATCGAACAGCGCCAGGTCGGCGCAGTAGCCGGGCGTGATCTGACCGATGTCATGCGCGCGGCCCAGCACGGCGGCGCCGCCACGGGTGGCCAGGTGCAGGCTGCCTCGGGCGGTCATCTCCAGGGGGGCTTGATCACAGCCGAAAGGCTCGAGCGATTTACGCAGACGCGCCAGCAGCATGGCTTGACGCGCTTCGTTGACCATCTGCGCAGCATCGTTGCTGGCGCTGCCATCAACCCCAAGCCCCACTGGTACGCCGGCATCGAGCATGCGGCGTACGGGGGCGATGCCGCTGGCCAGCCGCATGTTGCTGCACGGGCAATGCGCCACGCCGGTGCGGGTGGCTGCAAACAGGCTGATGCCCTCCTCATCGAGCTTGACGCAGTGGGCGTGCCAGACGTCATCGCCGACCCAGCCCAGGTCTTGCGCGTACTGCGCCGGTGTGCGACCGAAGACTTCGCGGCTGTAGGCCACATCGTGATCGTTCTCGGCCAGATGGGTGTGCAGCCTTACGCGGTAG
>JBILUT010000252.1:0-3464 GCA_044370875.1 Polaromonas sp.
CAGGTAGCTGCCGATTTCCTCGCTCGTCATCCGCAGGATCAGTTCGGAGCGTGAGAACCCCCGTGCTTGCAAGCGCTGCACGAGGTTGAGCAGAAAGGCAGCTAGCCGTTCCTCAGCCCGCATGCTGCCCAGCAGCAGCATCACCCCGTGCTCGCGAACGATCTCGCGGCTCATGATGCGATGCACGTGCTTTTGCAAGGCCCCGACCTCGCGAGAAATATCCTCGATGCGATCGAAGGGCATGACGCAAACTTCGGCGTCCTCCAGTGCAATCGCATCGCAGGTGTGCTGTTCGTTGACGATGCCGTCCAGTCCGATGATCTCGCCGGCCATCTGAAAGCCGGTGACCTGGTCACGACCGTCCTCGGTGGTCAGGCTGGTCTTGAAGAAGCCGGTGCGCACTGCATAGAGCGCAGAAAACGCCTCGCCGTTGTGAAACAGTGCGCTGCCGCGCTTGATGCTGCGCCGCTGGGTCACCAGCTCGTCGACCCGCTTGAGCTCGCTATCGCTCAGCCCAACTGGCATGCAGAGCTCCCGCAGATTGCAGTTGGAGCACGCGACCTTGATTGTTTCCTTGAGCATGTTTCTTCCCTCTGCTTGGCTCTTGGCACTTTTTGTAGAAGGTCATTATCCCAGTGACACCAATGTATTTGAACAGCTGAACCTTACGTTTTTCTTCCTTTTTACCGTCCGGCTTGATGCAAATCAAAGTGCGATTTCTTTGGTCGTCGCACAGTGACAGTCCTTGTCGTCGGCCCCTGTTGTCGGTCTCTGTTCATGAGCCTTGTCTCGCCTGATTTGTTGCGCCAGATGGACCTCAGCGGTCCGCGCTATACCTCCTACCCCACGGCCGATCGCTTTGTCGAGGCTTTCGGGGAAGACGACTACTCGCAGGCTCTGCAGCAGCGCCGCTCGGGGCTTGCGCGGACCGGCGCGCTGTCCCTGTATGTTCACATCCCATTTTGCGAGTCCCTGTGTTACTACTGTGGTTGCAACAAGATCGTGACACGGCATCACGATCGCGCGCAGGTCTATCTTCTATACCTCAACCGTGAGCTGGATCTGCATTTGGCGCATTTGGGGCCAGGCCAGAGCCTGAGTCAAATTCACCTGGGGGGAGGCACGCCCACTTTTCTCAATGACGATGAGTTGCGCAGTCTGATGTCGATGATCCGGCGCGGCTTTCGGCTGGTGCCCGGAGGGGAGTACTCGATCGAAGTCGATCCCCGCACCGTCACACCCCAGCGTCTGGCCGTGATCGCCGAGCTGGGCTTTAATCGCTTGAGCCTGGGTGTACAGGACTTCGATCCGGCCGTGCAACGTGCGGTGCATCGGGTGCAGCCGGCTGAGCAGGTGTTTGCTCTGGTCGAGGCAGCCAGAACCCTGGGTTTTGAGTCGGTCAACGTTGATCTCATCTACGGGCTGCCGCTGCAAACGCCAGAGTCCTTTGACCGGACCTTGTCGCAGGTCACGCAGTTGCGGCCTGATCGGGTGGCGCTGTACGCCTATGCCCACCTGCCGGATCGCTTCAAGGCCCAGCGGCGTATTGCGGCGGTCGAGCTACCGCCGCCTGCGGCCAAGCTGGCCATGCTGGCGCGGTCTCTGGAGTCTTTCGAGCAGGCCGGCTACGTCTATGTCGGTATGGATCACTTTGCACTGCCCGATGATGCCTTGGCCGTGGCTCGCCGGCAGGGCCGGCTGCATCGCAATTTTCAGGGTTACAGCACCCAGCCCGACTGTGATCTGATTGCGCTGGGCGTATCGGCCATCGGGCGGGTGGGGCCGACCTACAGCCAAAACGCCAAGACGCTGGAGGACTACTACGATTTGCTCGACCAAGGCCGTCTGCCCGTGGTGCGGGGTCTGGCGCTGTCGCGAGATGACTTGATCCGCCGCAGCGTCATCATGGCCCTGATGTGCCAGGGTGAGCTGCAATTTGAAGCCCTTGAACTGGCCTTTCTGATGGACTTCAAGCGCTATTTCGCTGCCGAATTGCAGGCGCTGTCGGTGATGCAGGCGCAGGCACTGGTGCAGGTCAGTGACACCGCCATCACCGTCACTGCCCAGGGCTGGTTCTTTGTGCGCGCGGTCGCGATGGTCTTTGACCGCTATTTGCAGGCCGATCGCAACCGCTCGCGCTTTTCCAAGATCATCTGATGGACGCCTCCTTGGCTCTGACGGGCTTGCTGATGGGGCTGGCGGGCGGTCCGCATTGTCTGGCTATGTGCGGGTCGATCTGCGCCGCCTTCGGGAGATCGGGTCCAGCGGCGGTGGTGCCGATTCGCGCTGGGCTGGTGGCGGCCCGGCCTTCATCGAGCCTGCTCGCCTTTCAATTGGGTCGGCTTTTGGCCTATGCCGCGCTGGGCGCGCTCGCGGCTGCTTCGGTGCAGCTGATCGGCTGGCTAAGCGTGCAATCGGCGCTGATGCGACCGGTTTGGACCCTCCTGCATGCGGGGGCCGCCGTGCTTGGGGGTGTCCTGCTCTGGCGGGGGCGGCAACCGGCCTGGCTTGACGAGGCCGGGCGTCGCATTTGGATGCGGGTGCGCGCCTTGACCGGATCGCAGGCACCCGTCTCAGGTCACCGGGCGGCCTGGGTGCTTGGTTTGGGCTGGGCCTTCTTGCCTTGCAGCCTGCTGTACTCGGCTTTGATGGTGGCGGCCCTGGGTAGCGGGATGGCCAGCGGCGCCCTCACCATGGCCTTGTTCGCTGCGGGCAGTGGCCTGGGCCTGCTTCTGGGGCCCTGGCTCTGGGCGCGCGGGGTGTCTTCTGATTCCAGCCGCTGGGTGGTACGCCTGGGCGGCGCCATTTTGATGGCCATGTCTCTCTGGGCGCTCTGGCGGGCTTTGGTAGAGGAGCGTGCGCCCTGGTGTTTGAGTCTGCCCGTCCCTTGAGCGCATCTGCAAACCTTTGGCCACGCTGATGTCTGTCTATCAGGATTGACATCAGGGCTTTTCATAAAAGCCCAGAGTCGGCGCAGCCGATTGAAACTACACTCCGCTCGGGTAAAAATACCCTGGTTTATCCATGGGCTCGCCCCCAGCGTACGTGTTCAGCGGGTCAGGCCGGTCGAGGCCCGATCAGTTTCTTTTCTCTGGAGACATCATGCTCGTGACCTTTGTGATCGCCTACCTGATGGTGACCATCGCCATCGGACTGTTGGCTGCGCGCCGTGTGCACGGCGCCAAGGACTATCTGGTGGCTGGTCGAAGCCTGCCGCTCTACATGAACGTGGCCACCGTTTTCGCCACCTGGTTTGGCGCCGAGACGGTGTTGTCGGTTTCGGCCACTTTTGCCAAGGACGGTCTGTCGGGTATCCCGGGCGATCCTTTTGGCGCCTCACTTTGCCTGGTGCTGGCGGCCTTGCTGTTTGCGCGTCTCTTTTATCGGCTCAACCTCCTGACGATTGGCGACTTCTACAAGGTGCGTTACGGCAAGCTGGTGGAGGTAATGACCAGCGTGGCGAT
>JBILUT010000163.1:0-4619 GCA_044370875.1 Polaromonas sp.
CAGCATGATGACCAGCGGATCGACAAAGCTTTCGAACTGCGCCGCCAACACCAAAAAGATGAAGACCAGAGCGAGGGCGAACACAACAGCTAGTGCGCCCTGGCTCTTGCGAAACTCGCGCGAGGTGCCGCTGACGTCCGTGCTAAAACCAGTCTTGAGCACCCGTGAAGCAGTCTCGTCCATGAACTTCAGGGCCTCACCCAACGAGTAGTCGGGGGCCAAGTTGGCGGTGATGGTGACCGACCTCCGCTGCCCAAAATGGTTCAGCTCGCGCGGGGAGACGGTCTCGCGAATCTTGACCAGGGCAGACAGCGGAATCATCGAGTCATTGCGTCCGCGCACATAGATCCGGTCGATGTCATCGGGCGTGTTGCGTCCTGAGGCCTGCGTCTGCACGATGACGTCGTATTGGTCGGCATCACGCTTGTAGCGGGTCACATTACGTCCACCCAAAAGCGTTTCAATGGCACGAGCGACCGCATCAACGCCCACACCCAAGTCGGCGGCGCGGTCGCGATCCACCTCGATGCGCAGCTCGGGCTTGTTCAGACGCAAATCCACATCTGGCGAGACGATGCCCGGGTTCTTGGCCATCTCGTCGAGCATCTGGCGCGTGACCTGGTTGAGCTGCTGGTAGCTGGCCGAGGTCTGAATCACAAAGCTCAAGGGTCGCTCACGGAAACCCTGCCCCAAGGAAGGCGGCGTGATCGGGAACGCTGTAACGCCAGCCAAGGATGCAAACCGAGGCTGCAATTCGCGGGCAATTTCAAGCGTGGTTCGTTTGCGCTCGTCCCAATCGACAGCCCGGTAAAAGACCGAGCCCTGAGCCACCGTCGGATTGCCCACGTTGGCAAAGATACGGTCGAACTCCGGATAGCGCTGCCCTATGCCCTCGATCATCTGGGCATAGCGGTTGGTGTAGGCCAGGGTAGAGCCATCGGGCGCATTGATGTTGGCCAAAATCACGCCCCGGTCTTCGAGCGGGGCCAACTCCGACTTCATGGTCGGAAACACCCAGGCAATGCCGGCCGCACTCAAGGCCATTACGCCCACAACAATCCACCGCGCCTGCAGAAACCAAGCACCGGCTCGAGTCACCAGACTGGCACCCTCCGCCGGCCGAACACGGGCGGTCACCAACCACCGCAGGACGGCGCCATAGCCATTCGCAATGGCGTTGAGCAGACGCTCCATGCCGCGATCAAACCAATTGGGCTTGGGGTTATGACGAAGCAGCTTGGTCGACATCATCGGCGTGAGCGTCAGCGCCACAAACCCCGACACCACCACGGCACCGGCCAACGCCAGCGCAAACTCGATGAACAGGCGGCCCGTGCGACCCGGCGTGAAAGCCAGGGGGGCGTACACCGCGACCAGCGTGGCGGTCATGGTGACCACTGCAAATCCGATCTCTCGCGCGCCCTTGATACCCGCCGAGAAAGGGTCCATGCCTTCCTCGATATGGCGATATATGTTCTCGAGCATCACGATGGCGTCGTCGACCACCAAACCAATGGCCAGCACCAGCGCCAGCAAGGTCAGCGTGTTGATGGAAAACCCGGCCAGACTCATCAATGCGAAGGTGCCCACCAAACTGACTGGAATGGTGATGATCGGAATCAGCGAGGCCCGCAGCGTGCGCAGGAACACAAAAATCACCAGCGCCACCAACCCCACCGCCTCGGCAATCGTCCTGTAGACGTTCTTGATCGACCGGTCGATGAACACCGAGTTGTCGTTGGCCACCGAAATCTGAATATCCGCAGGCAGATCGGCCTGCAGCTTGGGCAGCATCTCCGTGGCCTGCCGGATCACACCCACCGACAAGGATGGCTTGCCATTGAGCCGTACCGCCGTTCTCTCATCAGCCGGCTCCTCGCGAACCCGGGCCACATCGCGGATCTTGACCGGAAAGCCATTGACCGTACGAATGACGATATCGCCGAACTGCGCGGCACGGGTCAGATCGGTCTGCGAGGTAACGCTAAATTCCCGCTGTAGCGATTCGATTCGGCCGGCCGGCAACTCCAGATTGCTGCGCCGAATCGCATCTTCCAGATCCTGCGTGGTCAGTCGGTAGGCCGCCAGCCGGTCGGTGTCGATCCAGACCCGCATGGCGTACTTGCGTTCACCAAAGATCCGCACATCGGCTACGCCGGAGACGGTTTGCAGGCGGGGCTTGACCACCCGGTTGATCAAGTCATTGATGGCCAGTTGCGGGGTGGTCTCACTGGCAAAGGCCAGCCAAACCACCGGAAAGGCGTCGGCCTCGACCTTGGCGATAACCGGCTCCTCAATGGCCTGCGGCAGCCGGTTGCGGACCCGAGACGTGCGGTCGCGCACTTCAGCGGCGGCTGAATCGGCGTCCTTCTCCAACCTGAACCGTACCGTGATCTGAGCCTGATCGGCCCGACTGATGGAGGTCAGAACGTCGACCGCATCAATGCCAGCAATCGAGTCCTCTAGGGGCTTGGTCACCTGCGATTCGATCACCTCCGCTGAGGCGCCGGGGTAGCGCACGCTGACCGTCACCACCGGCTCGTCAATTTTGGGGTACTCGCGCACCGTCAGCCGGTCAAAACTCACCGCCCCCACCAACACGATCAGCAAGGACAGAACCGTGGCAAAAACCGGGCGACGTATCGATACTTCAGCCAGTTGCATGATCAGTGACCTCCTTCAAGGGGTACGGGCTCATCAGAACGGGTTTTACAGCCTTAACCGGGCTGCCGACCTGGCGCGGGACGACCTGCCGGTGGTGCGCCCTCGCGCCCAGCGGACCCACCCACGGGCCCTCCGGCCATCAGACAGGGGTCGGGGCCCTTCAAGGGAGCCTGCGCGGCAGGTGCACGCCCGGGGCCGCCGGGTCGACCGCCTGCTCCAGGGGGACCGCCTGCACCAGGGGGGCCGCCTGCACCGGGAGGACCGCCTGCACCGGGAGGACCGCCTGCACCGGGAGGGCCGCCTGCACCAGGAGGGCCGCCGGGGCGACCGCCAGCGGCCTCAATCATGCGCACGGCCATGCCATCGCGCTGCAAGCGCTGCTGGCCTGCCACGACCACGGTATCGCCCGCCTCGAGGCCACCCAGAATTTCGGCACGGCCCGGCACCCGAAGGCCCACGCGCACCTCGACCCGCTGGGTGATCTTGCCCTCGGGCCCATCGACCAAGCGAATCACGAATTGGCGCCCTGCTTGAGGAACGATCGCTTCCTCAGGCACAGTCACCGCCTTGTCCCGCTGCGCGAACACCGTAGAGACCCGGGCAAACATACCGGGGCGCAACTGCATGCGCCGGTTGTCAATACAGGCCCGCAGCCCCAAAGAGCGACCGTTGGCGTCGATCAGAGGGTCAATGGCCTGGACCACCGCGGAAAACTTGCGCCCCGGCAATGCATCAAATTCGACCTGGGCACGCTGTCCCGCCCGCACCCGCGTCTGGAACCGCTCGGGCAGGCGGTAGTCCACATAAACCGCGTCCATGTCTTCCAGATTGACCACATCGGCACCGTCCTTGAGGTAGTCACCGAGATTGATCGCACGTATGCCCACCGTTCCATCAAAGGGGGCAACAATTTTCAGCCGATCGGCCGAGGCCTTGGCCAGAGCCAGCTTGGCCAGAGCCACTTCGAGGTTGGCGGCGCTTTCATCGAGGGTGCGGCGACTGATGAAGTTTTGCTCAACCAGCTCTTTGTTGCGGTTGAAATTAGACCGCATGATCGAAACCTCAGCCTCGGCCTGTTTGATTTGAGCCTGGGCAAGCTGGTCGTCCAACTGCACCAACAGTTGCCCCCGGCTCACTCGCTGACCATCGCGGAAGTTGATCTGCGTGATGCGGCCGCTGACCTCAGGGCGAACGATCACATTCTGTCGCGACCGCAAACTGCCCACTGACTGGGCCTCATCGACCAAGGCGGTTTGCTGAACTTGGGCCACTTCCACGGCGGGCTTGCCGCCGCCCTGCCCGGGCCCGCCCCCTCCTGCGGCCGGGGCCCCACCCGGACCGGCCGAGCCGGATGGTCGAGCAGCCTCCGAAGGGGCGCCGGGAGCTGGCGCGGTTGACTGCGTACCTGCCCCGTCGGTCTTGGACAAGCGGTCCTGATTCTGATACCACCAAGCGCCGCCGGCGACCGCCACAAGGAGGACCACGGCGACAACCCGCGTCGCAATTTTGGAAAACATCAATTCGCCTCAGCAATGAATCCCCAAGCCGCGCTGCTAAGGCGCAGATCGGACGTTTTACAGATCAGTTTGCAATGTAACAGGCCATGGCAGGGTAGGAGCGCACTCGGATTCGGGATTACCCGAGACCGGCACTACGCGTTAGCACGCATGCGGGGACGGCGCAGGGTATTGGGGTGGCGGTGCCGGCCCGACTCTAAACTGCGGACCATGCAAACCTTCGACGCCGTCATCGTGGGAGCCGGCGCAGCCGGGCTGTTTTGTGCGGGCCAAGCGGCGCGGCGCGGGCTGAAGATCCTGCTGATGGATCACAGCCCGAAAGTGGCCGAAAAGATCCGTATCTCGGGTGGAGGACGCTGCAATTTCACCAACATCGACACCGGGCCGCAGCACTTTCTGAGCGAAAACCCCCACTTTTGCCGGTCGGCCTTGGCCCGG
>JBILUT010000165.1:0-4581 GCA_044370875.1 Polaromonas sp.
GTCCGGGCCCTGATGCAAACCATCTTGGACCGCTACAAGGTGGGCATCGAGGTCGTGGGCATCAACCTGCAGCAAAGCGGTGTGCGGCCGCCCGAGCAGGTGCAGGCCGCCTTCGACGATGTGCTCAAGGCGGGTCAGGAGCGTGAGCGTGCCAAGAATGAGGCTCAGGCTTACGCCAATGATGTGGTGCCTCGTGCCGTTGGTTCGGCGTCCCGACTCCAGGAAGAAGCGCAGGCTTACAAGTCCCGCATTGTGGCTCAGGCCCAGGGTGATGCCCAGCGCTTCCGCTCGGTGCTGGCCGAGTATCAGAAGGCGCCACAGGTCACGCGCGAGCGCATGTATGTCGACACCATGCAGCAGGTTTTTACCAATGTGAGCAAGGTCATGATCGAGTCACGCCAGGGGTCGAACCTGCTGTACTTGCCACTTGACAAGTTGATGCAAGTCACGGGTAGCGGCGCCGCGGAACCCTCGCCGGGGGCGCCGATGTCAGCACCAGCTGTCACCAACCCATCGTCTGCAGCCGGCGGGACTGACCCGCGCAGCCGCGACACGTCTCGAACCCGTGAGCGCGACGGTCGCTGAAGGGGGGCATGATCATGAACCGCATTGGATTTATTGTTTCGTCAGCGCTGGTGCTGCTGGCTCTTTTGGGCTCTACCCTGTTCGTCGTGGATCAGCGTCAGTTTGGTGTGGTGTATGCGCTGGGCCAGATCAAGGAAGTAATTACCGAGCCCGGCCTGAACTTCAAGCTGCCGCCGCCCTTTCAAAATGTCTCGTACATCGACAAGCGCCTGCTGACGCTGGACAGCACCGATCCCGAGCCCATGCTCACAGCCGAGAAGCAGCGGGTGGTGATTGACTGGTATGTGCGCTGGCGCATCACGCAGCCCAGCGATTACATCCGCAACGTGGGCCTCGATGAGCGTACCGGTGCCAACCAACTCAGTCGGGTGGTTCGCAACGCTTTCCAGGAAGAGATCAACAAGCGCACGGTTAAGGATTTGCTTTCCCTCAAGCGCGAGCAATTGATGACCGACGTCAAGACCGAGGTTCAGCAGGCGGTCAAGGGCAGTAAGCCCTGGGGCGTTGAGATCGTGGACGTGCGGATCACCCGCGTCGATTATGTGGAGGCCATCACCGAATCGGTCTACCGACGCATGGAGGCCGAGCGCAAGCGGGTGGCCAATGAGCTGCGCTCCACCGGTGGTGCCGAGGGTGAAAAGATTCGCGCCGATGCCGACCGCCAGCGCGAGGTCACCATTGCCAATGCCTATCGCGACGCGCAAAAGATCAAGGGTGAGGGCGATGCCGAGGCTGCGCGCATCTACAACGATGCATTTGGACGCGATCCGCAGTTTGCCCAGTTCTACCGCAGCCTTGAGGCTTACAAGTCCAGCTTCAACAAGAAGTCGGATCTGATGGTGGTGGACCCCTCGTCGGAGTTCTTCCGCGCCATGCGAGGTTCGGGGACGGGTCAGGTTCAGCCGGCTGCGCCGCGTCGATGATCGGCCCCTGCTTTGGACGGCAGTACGTTTTGGCAGGCGCTGGCGCTGGTTCTTGTCATTGAGGGCTTGCTGCCCTTGCTGCTACCGGCCCGCTGGCGGCACACCTTTGAGCAGTTGCTCAGGCTCAGCGACGGGCAGCTTCGTTTTTTTGGTCTGATCAGCGTGGGGTTGGGACTTTTGGGGCTCTGGCTGCTGTCCTGATGCCGCCGGGGGAGGGCGGCGGCGGCCGGTAGAATCTCATCTTTAACAGCCCATCCGCACTGCGATGCCTGCTCGGTCCTCATCCTGGCAACTGCCGGACCAAATTGCTGATGTCCTGCCCTCGGAGGCCCGTCACATTGAAGAGCTCAGGCGGCTGCTTCTCGATAGCGCGCGCAGCTATGGCTATGAACTGGTCATGCCGCCCCTGCTGGAGCACCTGGACTCCTTGCTCACTGGGACCGGCGAGGCCCTGGGGCTTCAGACCTTCAAGCTGGTGGATCAGCTCTCCGGGCGCTCGCTGGGCTTGCGGGCCGACACCACACCGCAGGTGGCGCGTATCGATGCTCATCTGCTCAATCGGCAGGGTGTGACCCGGCTTTGCTACTGCGGCCCCGTCTTGCACACCCGGGCAGATCGTCCGCACGCCACCCGTGAGCCGCTGCAGTTCGGCGCAGAAATCTATGGCCATGCGGGCCTGGAGGCCGACCTTGAGGTGCAAGGCCTGGCCATCGAAGGCTTGCGTGCGGCCGGCTTTGGCGCTTTGCAGGTGGATATGGCTGACGTGCGTATCGTCAATGCCTTGCTGGACGGCTCCCGCCTGAGTGCATCGGTTCAGGCTCGCATTCATGCCGCTCTGGCTGCCAAGGACGCGGCCGAACTGCTCGATCTTCTGCGGGGGCAAGATCATTTGCCGGCTGCTTCCGTGGCTGGCTTGCAGGCCTTGCTCCATCTCTACGGCGATCGACAGGTGCTCACGGAGGCCAGGCGCGTGCTGGGCGGGATCAGCGGCGTGTCACCGGCGCTGGACGACATGGAGCGCTTGGCCACTCAACTGGCGGCCCTGCATGACGATGTGGCGCTGAGCTTTGACCTGGCCGACCTGCGCGGCTATGCCTATTACAGCGGTATCCGTTTTGCCATTTACGGGCAGGGCGAGGAACTCGCTCGTGGCGGGCGCTATGACGAGGTCGGTGCCGTGTTTGGGCGCAAACGTCCGGCAGCCGGCTTCAGCCTGGACCTTAAGGAGTTGGTCAGCGTGCTGCCCGCCCGGGCCCCTCGGGCCGCCATCCGGGCCCCCTGGAGCGAAGATCCCGCACTCAGGCAGGCTATTGCCCGTCTGCGCCACGAAGGCCACACCGTCGTCTGCGTGCTGCCTGGCCACGAGCACGAGGTTCATGAATTTGACTGCGACCGTGAGCTGGTCCGCGCTGCCGGCCACTGGGTCGTGCAAGCCCTCGATCGAGCAGCCTGAAGTCGGCGCGCCTATTTCTTCCTGTGAGCGAAACACCAAGATGAAACACGATCAATCTGCCACGCCTGGACGCAACGTCGTGGTGGTGGGCACCCAATGGGGCGATGAGGGCAAGGGCAAGCTGGTGGACTGGCTCACCGAAAAATCGCAGGGCGTAGTCCGCTTTCAGGGCGGGCACAACGCGGGCCATACCCTGGTCATCAATGGCGTAAAGACGGCACTGCACCTGATCCCCAGCGGCATCATGCGCCCCGGCGTTCGGTGCTACATCGGCAACGGCGTGGTGCTGTCTGCGGCCAAGCTGCTCGAAGAGATTGAAGGGCTTGAAAAAGCTGGCGTAGAGGTTCGGACGCGCTTGCGCATCAGCGAAAGTTGTCCTTTGATTCTGCCTTTTCATGCCGCTCTTGATGTGGCGCGTGAGGCAGCCAAAGAAAAAGCCGGCGTGGCCAAGATCGGCACCACCGGCCGCGGCATCGGGCCGGCCTATGAGGACAAGATCGCCCGTCGTGCCCTGCGTGTGCAGGACCTTCGTCATCCCCAGCGCTTTGCCGACAAGCTGCGCGAACTGCTGGATCTTCACAACTTCGTGCTGACCCACTACCTGGCGGCGCCGGCCATCGACTTTCAGGCCGTCTACGATGAGGCCATGCGCCACGCTGAGTTGATCAGGCCCATGATGGCCGATGTCTCGCGTGAACTCAATGAGGCACACAGGGCCGGCGCCAACCTTTTGTTTGAAGGTGCGCAGGGCACCTTGCTCGATGTCGATCACGGCACCTACCCCTTTGTCACGTCCAGTAACTGCGTGGCCGGCAATGCCGCCGCCGGCTCAGGCGTAGGCCCAGGTTTACTGCACTATGTGCTGGGTATCACCAAGGCTTACTGCACCCGGGTGGGCGGCGGTCCTTTCCCGACCGAACTTGATTGGCAAACGCCGGGCACGGTGGGGCATCACCTGTCCACCGTCGGTGCTGAAAAGGGCGTCACCACCGGTCGCAGCCGGCGCTGCGGCTGGTTCGATGCGGCTCTGCTCAAGCGCTCAGCCCAGGTCAATGGTTTGTCGGGCCTGTGTATCACCAAGCTCGATGTCCTTGATGGCCTGCAGGAACTCAAGCTGTGCGTCGGCTACCGGATGGACGGGCAGACCGTGGACATTTTGCCCATGGGTGCAGACGATATCGCCCGCTGCGAACCTATTTACGAAACCATGCCCGGTTGGACCCAGACCACCGTTGGCGTGACTGACCGCGACCGCCTGCCGGTGCAGGCTCGCAACTATCTGCGGCGCATTGAAGAAACCACCGGCGTGCCCATCGCTATCATTTCCACCAGCCCGGACCGTGATCACACCATCGTATTGCGTGATCCTTTTGTGGCGTAAAGCCTCAACCCCCTGCGAACACCCATCCCACGCCCAGGAGACTTAACCCCATGTTGACCGAAGATGGCAAGCACTTGTACGTCAGCTACGACGAATATCACAACCTCATTGAGAAGCTCGCTATTCGCGTGCATCAGTCAGGTTGGCAGTTCGACACCATACTGTGCCTAGCCCGGGGCGGCATGCGGCCCGGCGACATCCTCTCGCGCATTTTCGACAAACCGCTGGCCATCATGTCC
>JBILUT010000166.1:0-4545 GCA_044370875.1 Polaromonas sp.
TGAAGGACACCCGTTATGTCGAACCCACCGGGCTCTCCAGCCGCAACCAGTCAAGCGCCCAGGACCTGGCGCTGCTGGTCAATGCTGCCTCGGCCGACTCCCTGTTGCGTGAGCTGTCCACCTCTTCAGGGCATCAGGTGGTTTTGGGTCGGCAGACGCTGCAGTACAACAACACGAACCGACTGGTCAGCCATCCCGATTGGGACATCGGTTTGCAGAAAACAGGGTATATCTCAGAGGCGGGACAGTGCCTGGTGATGCAGGCCCGGGTGGCTGGGCGCAAGTTGATCATGGTCTTTCTCGACTCTGCTGGCAAACTGAGCCGCCTGGGCGATGCCGAGCGTGTGCGGCGCTGGCTTGAAAAGGGAGTTGCTGCGCATCTGGGGCCTGCTGAGGCTTCGATGGCAAGTCGCAGCTGAGCCTTCAGTTTTTGTCTGGCAGGCCCAGCGAGTTGGAGATCTCTCGGGCCGTCGCCTGTAGTTTGGGTAGCCAGGCCTCGTCCAGACGGTTGGCGGGTGCTGAAATCGACAGGCCTGCAATCAACTTGCCCTGGTCGTCGTAAATGCCAGCGGCCATGCACCGCACCCCCAATTCAAGTTCTTCGTTGTCGCGGGCTACACCGTATTGCCGGGCCTTGGACAACTCGCGCTCGAGCACAGGCAACTGGGTGATGCTGTTCTGCGTGTGGCCTGGCAGTCCGGTTCGCGAAGCGTAGGCCCGAACGCGCTGCGCATCGTCAGCCGCCAGGAACAGCTTGCCCGTTGAAGTCAGGTGCAAGGGTGCGCGGCCGCCAATGGCTCGGACCACTTGCATACCTGAACGCTCACTGTAAGCGCGCTCAATGTAGATGATCTCATCGCCCTGCCGAACGCTCAGATTGACAGGTTGCTGGATTTGCCGGTGCAGTTCGCGCATGAGGGCTGCGTCGCGCACGCTGAGTCTGGCTTTGACCAGATTGCCCAGTTCCAGCAGACGCATGCCCAAGCGGTAGCTGCCCGATACGGGTCGATCCACGAAGCGCCCGACCGCCAGATCGTTGAGGATGCGGTGCGCTGTCGAAGGGTGCAGCCCGGATTTCTCGCTGATCTCCTTGAGCGAGACCGCCTCCTCGCGAGAGGCGAGGATCTCAAGCAGGGTGAACATGCGCCCTATGACTTGGACCGTAGGTTCGGACGCGGCGGATGGGTCGCTGTTTTTTTTCATTTCACGAAAAACTCCAGCTTCCATTTTAGAAGATGAAATGAGCGCGTCAGCGCGTGAGCGATTTTTGCGGCTGGGTGGGGCTGCTCTGCTCTGGTGTTCAGGCGACGGCGCACCAGCGACCATCGATGAGTTTTTCGTGGGGCAGGAAACGGGCTTTGTAGCTCATCTTCGGGCTCTCGGCGATCCAATAGCCCAGATAGACGTAAGGCAAGTTCAATTGCCTGGCTTGTTCGATCTGCCACAGGATACCGAAGGTGCCATAACTGGCCCGGGGCTCGGGATCAAAAAAGTTGTAGACCGCCGATATGCCGTCCTCCAGCACGTCGATGATGCATACCATTCTCAGCACGCTGCCGGAACCATCGGCAGCAGGTTCTCGAAACTCGACCAGGCGCGAATTAACGCGGCTTTGAAGCAAAAACTGGGTGTACTGGTCGATGCTGTCCTGATCCATACCTCCGCCGGCATGTCTGCCGTTTTGATAGCGCAGATAGAGTTGGTAATGCTCGGGTGTGAAGCTCAAACGCAGCGAGCGGCCATGCAGATTTTGGTGCTGCCGCAAGGCGCGGCGCTGGCTGCGATCGGGCTTGAATTGGTCCACCGGAACCCGCAGGGGCACACAGGCCTGGCAACCATTGCAGTGAGGCCTGTAGGTGAACATGCCGCTTCGACGAAAGCCATGCGCCACCAAGTCCGAATAGGCCTGGTTGTGAATGAGATGGCTCGGGGTGGCCACCTGTGATCGGGCCATGCGTCCCGGCAGGTAGCTACAAGGATAGGGTGCCGTCGCGTAGAACTGCAAGCTCTGCAGCGGCAAGTCTTTGAGGTGGGTCAAGGACGTTTCTTCAGACGATCTCGGCCCAGTATAAAGGCTCAAAAGTCCATGGGGGAGTCGGTCGGTCAACGCGTTCGCTGACCTGTTTTTGGAACTGCAAGCGCGGCATTTCACGAGCGCCCAAAGACGCCAGGTGGGCTGTGTTCTGCTGGCAGTCGATCAGGTCAATTTGGTTGTGGCGGCACAAGGCCACCAGAGCGGCCAGGGCGATCTTGGAGGCGTCTCTTCGGTGGGCGAACATCGATTCACCAAACACCATGCTCCCCAAGTTCACGCAGTACAGACCGCCGGCCAGTTCTCCATCGATCCAGGTCTCCACGCTGTGCGCCAGACCTTGCGCATGCAGGTTCTCGTAGGCGTCGATCATCTCTGGCACGATCCAGGTGCCCTGTTGGCCTTGTCGCGGCGTACTTGCACAGTTGCGGATGACCCGCCCGAAACCCCGATCTATGCGGATCTCACAACCTATCGTGTTCTTGAAGCGCCGGATGGTCCTGTACAGGGAAGGGTGAACCTTGAATTGCGCGGTTTGAAGAACCATGCGGGGATCTGGACTCCACCAGAGAATCGGTTGTCCCAGACTAAACCAAGGGAAGATGCCCTGCCGGTATGCCTGCTCCAGCGTTTGTCGCGACAAGTCGCCTCCGGCTGCGAGAAGGCCTGGCGCGGGATCCAGCCGACCCCACGCTCGATCCGGTGATGGGAAGGTGTCACCGGGGTTGAGCCAAGGGATCCGGGTGGAGATGTTGTGCATGAAGAAGGCCCGCTTACGCATGCATCGTAACCTCGGTTTCTCGCTATAATGCGCGGCTCGATTCCTCAATAGCTCAGTCGGTAGAGCGCCGGACTGTTAATCCGTAGGTCCCTGGTTCGAGCCCAGGTTGAGGAGCCAAAAAATCAAGGGCTTAGCTTCGCAAGGGGCTAGGTCCTTTTGGTTTTCTGGGTTCGTGTAGCCACCCTGTGCTCGGTGAGCTACTTGCCACGGGTGGCCACCAGCAAGATCGAGCCGCTGGGCTTTTCGTAGCCCATCACAAAGGGCAGTTGGGTGATAGATCGCTGGGCGCTGAGGAAGTCCTTCAGGCGCATGCTGGAGGCGCTGTCCTTCCAGAGCGGGTGGGGCCCATTGAATCGGCCATGTGCTTCAACCTTGAAGTGTTGATTGATGAGGTCGATATCCAGTCCGGTCTCATCTTGAACCAACACTTTAGCTTTGGTTGCGATCAAATCGGTCAGGACCGAGAAGCTGCTTTTTTGGGGCAGGTGCGATGCCGATTTGATGAAAACGGTGGCCGCCATCTGGCTGGCCAAAAATTTTCTTTGCACCGAATCGCTCTTAAGCCCTGCGTTAGACAAGTTGATGCGCAGGTAGTCAACCGTCACTGACCGCCCTTCGGCTGTGGTGATCTGCAAGCGCAGGCCATCTCGAGAGGCACTGGTCACCAGATCCGTTTCTTCGGCTTCGCCCCGCTCGTTGATGCGCAGAGGCACGCTCCGCTCAATACTGCCGCCGCTCATGAGAATGCTGTAGACCAGCATCTTGGTAAAACGCGGCCGGACCGAGCCCTTGCCCTCGAGATCGTTGGTTCTGAAGTAACCCAGGCGCGCAAAGTAGTTTTGGGTCTGACACTCTTTCTGGATGCGACTGGCTTCGGTTTGGGCGGGGATCGTCCATTCAGGCGTTTGATCGGCCACCAGAATCAGCCGTTCGGCCGACCCGAACAGAGCCAAGGGCGTGATCACATCCGGACCCGAGAAGGGATACAAAACCTTTCGGGTACCCAGGCGACTGAGGTTTTCTATGGACCACACCCGCATCGGAGCCTGGAACTTGTGCTGATAGTCGCTGACGAGTCTGGCGAAATTAGGACAGTCGATCTTGACCAGGGGCTGCAAGGGCAGCCCGGCCTGGGTCACCGGCTTGCTGGCATTCGTCGAAGGAACGCGATCGGTGGCCGGGCTCGCCGACACCCCAAGCGCCAGGCCCAGGCCCGCGATCGCGGCTGTAAAGCGGCCTGCTACTGTTGCGACGTAGGCCGTACGTCCAGTCTTCGACTTGTGGTTGGGGCGTGATGCTGTGAGGCAGAGTCGGCTACTCATGGGGCGTGGCTGCGGTCAAACGCTGGTGCGTCAGGTGTCCCGATCAGCGTGGGCTGCGATCCAGGCGGAGTCTAGGTATCGGCTCGATCGGCGCGAAGTTGAGCCAGTTTTTCGATCAGTGCTCTGGAGGCGGCTTCCGGATTCGCGGCGCCAACGATGGCGCGGACCACTGCGACAGACCCCACCCCGCTGGCCACAACTTCCGGCATGCGGTCAGCGTCAATGCCGCCGATGGCCACCAGGCTGTAGGGACTCATCAGGCGGGCGTAGCGCTCGAGGCGGCCGGTGCCTTGTGCGGCGGTGGCCATGCGCTTGAGCGTGGTCGGGAATACGGCGCCCAGGGCCATGTAGCTGGGGCTGAGCCGATCGGCGCGCACCATCTCTGAGTAGCCGTGGGTACTCACCCCGAG
>JBILUT010000167.1:0-4520 GCA_044370875.1 Polaromonas sp.
CGCAACGCCCAGATCGTGGCCCAAACGCTAACCGAGCGCGGCCTGCGCATCGTCAGCGGCCGCACCGAGAGCCATGTGATGCTGGTGGACCTGCGAGCCAAGGGCATCACCGGCAAGGAAGCCGAAGCGGTGCTGGGTCAGGCGCACATGACGATCAACAAGAACGCCATCCCGAACGATCCCGAAAAGCCCATGGTCACCAGTGGCGTGCGCATTGGCACCCCGGCCATGACCACCCGCGGCTTCAAGGACGACGAGGCGCGCCTGACAGCGCACCTGATCGCCGATGTGCTTGATCGTCCGCGCGATGCGTCGAACATCGAGGCCGTGCGGGCCAAGGTCAATGCGCTGACGGCGCGCTTTCCGGTCTACGGCTGACCGGTCCCACCACAACGCCTGCGTCATGAAGTGCCCGTTCTGCGGTCATCTGGAGACTCAGGTGGTGGAGACCCGGGTGTCAGAAGATGCCGATGTCATCCGCAGGCGTCGCCAGTGCGGCGCCTGCGAGAAGCGTTTCACCACCTACGAGCGGCCCGATGTGACTTTTCCGTCCATCGTCAAGAAGGACGGTCGCCGCATTGAATACCGGCGCAGCAAGATTCAGGATTCCATGGGTCTGGCCCTGCGTAAGCGTCCGGTCAGCACCGAGCAGGTCGACGCGGCGATCGAACGCATCGAGGAAAAACTGCTCAACCTGGCGGCCCGGGAAGTGCCCTCAAGCCGCTTGGGCGAATGGGTGATGCGTGAGCTCAAGAAGCTCGACAAGGTGGCCTATGTTCGCTTTGCCAGCGTCTACCGCAGCTTTGAGGACCTGGAAGACTTCAAAAACCTGGTGGACGAGGTGCGGCGTTAAGGCGCCTGCGGATCGCTCTATCGCCAGCACGCCTGCACACTGGCCCCCTGTCCGGTGCGGCCCTTCAGACTGGTTTGATCGAGCGTCAGGGCGCCGCAGGGGTCTGCACCCAAGGCCTCTTGCGGCTCGGCCCTAAGTTCATAGCCCACGGCATCGGCCCGTTCAATCTTCAGGCGATAAAGCTCGCGGCCCTCAGACGACACCGACTGCAGCGCCACCGGAAGCGTCGGCAAGGTGCCGCTGGAATTCAGGTAAGTGCCCCGCACGCTGTAGTACCGCTCCATAAACTGCTGCGCTTGCAGCAAAGCCGCCGCAGCTTGGGCGCGGTGGGCCCTTTGCACATGGGATCGATAGGCCGGAGCAGCCACCGCCACCAGCAGACCGACGATGGCCAGCACGACCAAAAGCTCGACCAGGGTAAAGCCTCGCGCCGCATCAGCCCGCTGGGACAAGCGACAACGGATCGGGCTGACGTCGGCGATCCCGTTTGAAGGGGTCATGCAATTACCTCAGGGGTGGATTGAGAATGCGCCGCTCGGTGCGGGCTCGCAGTTGTCCGTCTTCAATCAGCAGCACCGCCTGCAGCCAGGAGGCCGCACCGGCCAGGGTCGAGCCTGAGCTCGGGTCAGCCCGGTAATCGGGGCTAAAGCCGCGAGCGGTGACCAGATGAATGGGCAGCCCCCGCGGCTGATCCGGCAGCGCCTGCCGTTCAACAAAGCACACGGGCGGACGGCTACCCGGCTGAAGCTGCATCACCATCGCCGCAAGCAGCCAGGCGTCTGTTTGCCACAGCGCCGCCGATGTCCACGCCGGGCTATCAACGGTGGACAGCGTGATGGCTGAGTCAGACAGCCTCGGATCACGGGCGGAGGCGGGCAGCAAGAGTTGGCCCTGGCAGTAGGCCAAGGCCAACTGGGCTTGCTCGTTGGCATAAGCCTGCATCAATTGCACCCGGCTGATGCGTGTCGACCCGGCACTGCCGCGCAAAGAGGCGGCCGTGCCCCAGGCCAGCGCAGCCAGCAGCACCAACACAAGCACCAGGGTAAAGCCCCGCTGACTGCCGCAGCGAAAGGGCCGACGCATGAGGGGCGGGAACATTGCCATTGCGCTCATGACGGTCGCAAGTGACGCCAGGCCACCGTGGTCACAAAGCTGCGCCGCAAGCGGCCATCACTGGATGTAGAGCTGCTGCCATCGCAAGCGCGGTAGCTGCGGCAGTCTTCAGGGCCCAGCACGGGCTCGGCGCTGCGCAGTTGCAGGCAAACGCGAACCGCCCGCACCGCAGCGAAGTCACTGACCTGCGCCGCACTGACATAGCGCAGAGCACTTCCGGGCGTGTTGTCGACCGGCAGTCCCCACCAAAGCATCAGACGCTCGACGTTGTCTACCAGAGGCTGTGGTCCGGTTTTACCTCGGCCCCCGCAGCGCAACTCGGTGCGGCCACCGCTGCTGCTGACCTGCCAACGATTAAAGGCCAAATAGACCTGCTGACCATCGGCCAGAGCGGTGCGCTCAAGGGCATTGCCCAGGCAGTCCGTGGGCCGGCCATCGCTGCCGACCACGGTGCTCCGTGCATCGGCTTGGTAGGCCAGTTCGACCGCCGACGACAAATCGCCCGTTCCTGAAGAAGCTGCACAGGTGGGCGGCCCATCCGACGGCAAGCTGGCAAAGCCGGCATCGCAAGCGGTCCAGACCGGACCGCTCAAGGCACTCTGCCACGATGCTTGACCAGAGGGACTGAGCTGCGCTTTGAGCGGCCAGGCGTGACCGGCCATCCTGAGATCGTTGCGAAGCAGGTCCAGCGCGATCTGCGCATCTTCGACCATCTGGGTCTGCGCTGCTTGCAGACGTTGCCCGCGGCCGCCGATCAGGACCTGGGCGATGAGGGTGGTCACAAGGACCAGACCCATCGCCAAGGCCACCAGCAATTCCAGCAAGGACAAGCCGGCCTGGGACCCCGGCAGCACGGCGCCCTTCACCAGGCCACCTCCACCAACAGGCAATCGATCTTGTCGCCCTGTAACGGGCTCCCGACGGTGGAACAGTTCAAATAGGCCGGCCGATCGGGAGACGAGTCCCAGGCCGAGCCCTCACGCCAGGCCAGGGTGATGCGCGCGCTGCGCTGAAGGCTGTCGATGCGAATCTGCGATGAGCCGTCGGGCAGGGTCTGCCTGACACGATCGCGCCACTGCTGTAGTTCGGCCGCGGCCCAAGCCGGGGCATCGCAGCTGGCTGGTTGACAGGCGGGCGCCGATGAAGCGGGCGCCGCCTCCGGGCTATCAGTGTGTTCCATGGCGGGGGCGTAAGCCGGGCTGCCGCGCAAGATCTCGGCCATGTCCCCCACCAACAGCATCGCAAGCGTGCGGTGTTGATTCACCCGTGTCTGCTGCAAGGCCGTGACCTGCGAGTGCAACCAGGCGGTCATGGCCAGGGCGGTCAGCACAAGGGCCACCAGCACTTCAATCAGCATGAAGCCGCGTGGAGCGTTCAGGCGCACTGGGTCTGCCCCTCCGGGCGCATCACGGCACGGCCCTGCATGGAGACGCACACCAGCCGACGACTGGTCCCCGCGCCCAGCAGAGTCAGGCCCTGCCCCGCGCCACGCGCTTGGCCGTTGGGCGCAAAGGTCAGACCGGCAAGCGAAGCATTGGAGTTGCTGCTGATCGACCGAATCGTCGATGTCACACGGTGCTGCCGCAGCACCAGTTCCGTGGCAGCGATCACCCGATTGGCATCGAGATCGAGAAAGATCAGCCAGCCGTGGCCCCAGTCGGCATGGGCGGCACACATCCGGCCATCGACCGAGGGGCAGATCGAGACCGACTGTCCCCTCGACAAAGCCTGCGCCCGCGCGTGACGCAAATCATCGACCAGAGCCTGCGCCTCGGTGCGCAAAGCCCATCGCTGCAGCAAAGCCTGATAGGAAGGAATGGCCAGCGTGGCCAGCACCGAGGCAAGCGCAAGTACCACCATCAATTCGAGCAGGGAAAAGCCCCTGACACCCGACGCGCCGCGGCCCATGAAGAAGCTGCCCTTGTTCACCAGCGCATGCTAGGAAGCGGGTCGGGCGCCGGTGTAAATTGTTCTTTCATGCGGGGTACGGCTTACACTCGTTGGTCTATTGCCCTGCCCCGGGGCGACCGGGTCTGCCAAGACCGTATGCACGTCTGCATCCCCTCACCATGATTGAACGCGCGCTTGAACTGGCCGCCCAAGCCCGACTGACCGCACCGCCGAACCCGGCGGTTGGCTGCGTGCTGACGGATGCACAGGGGCGCCTGATCGGCGAGGGCCACACGCAGCGAACAGGTCAAGCGCATGCCGAAATCATGGCCTTGCGCGATGCGGCGGCCCGCGGGCACAGCACGAAAGGTGCGACTGCCTATGTGACGCTGGAGCCTTGCGCACATCAGGGCCGTACCGGACCCTGCTGCCAGGCCCTGGTCGAAGCTGGCGTCGGCCGCGTTGTGGCCAGCCTGACCGACCCCAACCCCCAGGTTGCAGGGCGCGGACTGGCTTATCTTCGTGCCGCCGGGGTGCAGGTTGAGACCGGGGCCGGAGCGGCGCAGTCGCGCGAATTGAACCTGGGTTTTTTCAGCCGCATGGTGCGCGGGCGGCCCTGGATGCGCATGAAGGTGGCCGCATCTCTGGATGGCACCAGCGCTCT
>JBILUT010000168.1:0-4515 GCA_044370875.1 Polaromonas sp.
CAAGAGAAAAAGCGGCTTGAGGATTTCTCGGGCACCCTGGCCAAGATACGGGCCCAACTGGACCGCCTGACGGCCTCCTCGAGCCGATGAGCTGCGACGCCCGCCGCTAGCATGCGATGATGGCTGTGTCCACGTTTTTAAAGCAGATTGCATGAGCCCCAACCTCAAAGTTGCTGTCTTCCCTGTGGCTGGACTGGGCACTCGATTCCTGCCAGCCACCAAGGCCCAACCTAAGGAAATGTTGCCGGTGGTGGACAAGCCGCTCATCCAATACGCGGTGGAAGAGGCCTACGCGGCGGGCATACGGCATATGGTGTTCATTACAGGCCGCAGCAAACGAGCGATCGAGGATCACTTTGACACCGCCTATGAGCTTGAAAATGAGCTTGAGGCGGCGGGCAAACAGTCACTCCTGGAACTGCTGCGCTCAGTTCGCATGGACGACATGCATTTTTCATATGTGCGCCAACATCGCATGCTGGGACTGGGGCATGCCGTCTTGTGCGCCGAACATGTGGTGGGCAGCAAACCGTTCGCGGTGTTGCTGGCCGATGACCTGATGGTCGGCACGCCGCCCGTGCTCTCGCAGATGAGCGAGCAGTTTGCCCGGCTGGGCCGGTCGGTGCTGGCGGTGCAGGAAGTGCCGCACGAACACACCCGGCGCTACGGTATCGTGGCCGGTAGGCCGGTCGAAGAGCGAATCACCCAGATCGAGCGCATCGTGGAAAAGCCGGCACCTGAGGATGCGCCCTCACGCATCGGTGTGGCGGGCCGATACATTCTGACGCCCAGCATCTTCACCCATCTGAGACAACTGGGCCGCGGGGCCGGTGGCGAAATACAGCTGACCGATGGGATCGCCCGATTGATGGCTGACGAAGCGGTGTATGCCTACCAATACCAGGGTAAGCGATACGACTGCGGCAGCAAAGAGGGCTTTCTTGAGGCCACGGTAGAGCTCGCGCTGCAGCACCCAGAGATTGGCCGCTCGTTTCGCGGTTACCTCAAACAGCTTTCGCTAGACTGAGCGCCGATCGAACGGCCGGTCGCGTGACCACGGCACACCGCCATAGGAGCGTTTGAGCTCAGCGGCGCTTGAGCACGTGAATAAATTGCCCGCCGGCGCTTTCCTGACCGATCAGCTCATTGCCCGTCTGCTTGGCAAAGGCTTGGAAGTCGCGCACCGATCCCGCGTCGGTAGACATGACCTTGAGCAGTTGACCGGAATTCATCTCGGCCAGCGCCTTCTTGGCCTTGAGGATGGGCAAGGGGCAATTCAGCCCGCGGGTGTCTAGTTCCTTGTCAACCTGCATCATGTTTCTCGGCTCATCGCTTCACGTTCTTCCCACGTCATGAATCGGGGTTCGAAATTCCGGGACCGCAGCCAGTCAGCCAAAGCGTACCCGGTACCGGCGGGCCAGCAAATCAGGTCTTGTGGCGCGTATAGCTTGTATTCGACCAATTCTGGCGACAGCGAGACGGACCCGACAGCCTGCACATGATAGGCGATGATCACCTGGTTCATCCGCTTGAAGTCATAAACACCGACCAGCTGCAGGGCAGTTACGTCGAGCGCGGTCTCTTCCCTGACCTCGCGAGTGATCCCCTCCTGCGGGGTTTCACCGGCTTCCATGAAGCCGGTAATCAGCGCAAACCGACGGCCCGTCCAGGCTGCGTTGCGGGCCAGCAAGATGCGACCATCGAGCTCAACGATGCCCGCCAGCACGGGCGTGGGGTTGTTCCAATGGGTGTAGTCACATGCAGTACAGCGCTGGCGCGATACATCACCGCCATCCTCGGGACGGCTCTGCCAGCTCAGCGGGCTGGCGCACATTGGGCAGAAACGAAATTCGGCCACGGTCTGCCTACGCCGGAAAAACGCCAGTCGAGAGATACCGGTCCCCCCGATCGCAGACGATAAAAACGATCACCGCATCGCGGACCGAGCGGGAAAGCTCCTGCGCCACCCAGCAGGCGCCTGCGGCAGAAATACCGGCAAAGATGCCTTCCTCGCGCGCCAGACGCCGGCACATGTCCTCGGCATCGGTCTGGCTGACCAAACGCAGTTCGTCGACATGGCTGGGGTCGTAGATGCGCGGCAGATATTCCTGCGGCCATTTGCGGATGCCCGGAATACGCGAGCCCTCACTGGGTTGCGCGCCAATGATGCGAACGCCTGGATCCTTTTCCTTCAGGTACCGCGACACACCCGTGATGGTGCCGGTGGTGCCCATGGCGCTGACAAAGTGGGTGACCCGACCGCCGGTGTCGGCCCAGATCTCGGGCCCCGTGGTCTCGTAATGAATGCGTGGATTGTCGGGGTTGGCAAACTGGTCGAGCATGCGGCCCTGCCCCTGCGCCTGCATCGTCTCGGCCAGGTCACGCGCATGTTCCATGCCCCCCGACTTGGGCGTGAGGATCAGCTCAGCCCCGAAAGCTTTCATGGTTTGAGCGCGCTCGATCGACAGGTCCTCCGGCATGATCAGCACCATGCGGTAGCCCTTGATGGCCGCCGCCATGGCCAATGCGATACCCGTATTGCCCGAGGTGGCCTCAATCAGCGTATCGCCGGGACGAATCTCACCTCGCTCTTCGGCACGACGAATCATCGACAAGGCCGGTCGATCCTTCACAGAACCAGCCGGGTTGTTGCCCTCGAGTTTGCCCAGAATCACATTGCCCCGGGCGGCGTTGTCCTGAGCACCAATGCGCTGCAGCGCTACCAACGGCGTTTTGCCAACGACTTCTTCCAAGGTAGGGAACTTCATGACAGAACTGTGCCACAACTTATCAAACCCCCTGCGGCCATGTACGCTTGCACCAGCGACGGCGCGCACCTGCGATCGAGGGTCTGCAGTCAGAACCGGAACGCCGCGGCCAAGACAGGGCGGCCCCTGTGCAATAATTTCGCCCTTCCCGCCCGGGTGGTGAAATAGGTAGACGCAGGGGACTCAAAATCCCCCGCCGCAAGGCGTGTCGGTTCGAGTCCGACCCCGGGCACCATCGAAAACTGCTTCCATTTCCGTCCTGATCCAAGCCAGCCGCGCTGGCTTTTTTTGCGCCCTCTCCCAGCAGCCGCAGGGTGGGCAGGCAGCCCATCTTCAGGGCCGGAGTCTGGGCCATCTGCTGAAAACCCTTGGCAGGGCCCGAGCACTTCGGCGGGGTTTTTGCCGATGCGCTTGCAGGTTTTTACGAACAGGCGCATTCTTTGGACTGTGGGCGCCCTGTCTCGGGGGTGGCTCCGCTCATCTGGAGAAACGCCATGGCCCCAAGCTCCGACCTCTGCCTGTCGCGCTGGTCTTGCCGATTGATGAACTGGGTTGCGGCCTTGCTGCTGGTAGCCGTCGGCCCGGTGGCAGCACAAAACGCTCCGACCCAGGTCGACCCGGCACGCATCATCGATGCCCTCAGCCGCGCCAGTTCAGCGGTGGTGGGGGTGCGAGTGACCGCCGCCGACGACGCACGATCGATCGCCACGCTGGGCAAGGAGCGGGCCGGTTCTGGCGTGCTCATCGGCAAGGACGGGCTGATTCTGACCATCGGCTACCTGATGCTCGAAGCGCAGGACATTCGCATCGTCACCCAGGACAACAAGACGCTGCCAGCCGTGGCGGTGGGTTATGACCTGGCCACCGGATTCGGGCTGATCCGGCCCCTGCTGCCCTTGAAGGACGTGACGCCCGTCGAACTGGGCAGCGAGTCCAGCGTAGAAACCGGCGAGCCCCTGATGGCCGCCGTGGGCTCAACCGATACCAACGTGGAGGCCGATGTCAGCATGACGCGGCTGGTCAGCAAGCGTTCTTTCTCGGGCAGCTGGGAGTACCACATAGACACCGCCCTGTTCACCAGCCCTCCCGTGTCGGCCGGCAATGGAAACCACAGCGGTGCAGCTCTGTTCAACCGAAAGGGCGAATTGCTGGGCATCGGTTCACTGCTGGTGATGGATGCCCTCGGGCAGAACCGACGTTTACCCGGCAATATGTTTGTACCGGTCGACCTGCTCAAGCCTATCCTGGCAGAGATGCAGAGCGCGGGCACCAGTCGCCTGAGCATTCGGCCTTGGCTGGGTCTGACCTCATCGGATGCCAGCGGTCGGGTGCAGGTGCTGCGCGTCACACCCGACAGTCCTGCCCAAAGAGCCGGCTTGAAATCGGGTGATGTGGTGCTGGCGGTCGATGGCGGCAAGGTCAGCAGCCTGGAGGCTTTCTATAAAAAACTCTGGGATCGCGCCAAACCCGAAGACGCAGTGCGGCTAACCGTGCTCCAGGGTGCCGACCTCAATACCGTGGTGGTTCAGCCCGAAAACCGCATGGCCACCCTGCGCAAGGCCTCAGGCATTTGATCCGGGCTCGGGCCCGCCCGCGCGCAGGCCTTCGGCTACCGTGGGATACCGAAGCCGCAGGCGCAGCTCAAGGCGCATGCGGCTGTTATCCAGGCGCCGCGATTCACTCATAAAGCTCAGCAGCATCAGAGGCAGGTGGGCGTCAGCGCCCTCGCGGGCGATACGGGGCGGCC
>JBILUT010000169.1:0-4481 GCA_044370875.1 Polaromonas sp.
AAGGATGCGCTCGGTCGTGGTCGTCTTGCCGGCGTCAATGTGCGCCGAGATGCCGATGTTGCGATAGCGCTCGATGGGGGTCTTGCGAGCCATGGTGAACCTCAGGATTTAGGACAATCTTTAAACAAAAAGCCGAGCCGGTCACCCGGCGCGGCCGACAGGCACTGGTGCCTCCATCGGGACCCATGTCACCGCGCCATCCGGCACGGCAAAACACCCGAGAAGGCCAGGAGCCTGCGAGGCGAGCCTCAGAAACGGAAGTGAGAAAAGGCCTTGTTGGCCTCGGCCATGCGGTGCACCTCGTCACGCTTTTTCATGGCGCCACCACGACCTTCGGTGGCCTCCATCAATTCGTTGGCCAGCCGCAGCGACATGGATTTTTCGCCGCGCTTCTTGGCCGCTTCTTTGATCCAGCGCATAGACAGGGCGAGGCGACGGATCGGACGCACCTCGACGGGGACTTGGTAGTTGGCACCACCCACACGGCGAGATTTGACCTCGACCATGGGCTTGACGTTGTTGATGGCCACAGAAAAGGCCTCGAGCGGGTCTTTGCCCGGGTTCTTTTTCTCGATAAAGTCGAGGGCACCGTAGACGATGCGCTCGGCGACCGCCTTTTTCCCGCCTTGCATGATGACGTTCATGAATTTGGCGAGCTCGACATTGCCGAATTTTGGATCCGGCAGGATTTCACGCTTGGGGACTTCGCGACGACGTGGCATTTGACTTCCTTTTTGCTTCAGTTGGAGCCGCCCTGAGGCGACACCGCGAGGGCCATGAAACCCTCACTTACTCGACCGGCGCCCACTGCGGGCGCTTGGGTCGCTACGCTCTCGGAGCCTGCCAGGGCACCAGAGAGCACCGACGGAGCACCTCGAAAAATGAGACGCCCCCCGAACTACGAAAAACTTATTTGGCCTTGGGCTTCTTGGCGCCGTACTTGGAACGCGCCTGCTTGCGGTCCTTGACCCCTTGCAGGTCCAAGGATCCACGAACGATGTGGTAACGAACGCCGGGCAGGTCCTTGACGCGACCGCCGCGTACAAGCACGACCGAGTGCTCTTGCAGGTTGTGGCCCTCACCACCAATGTAGGAGATGATCTCGAAACCGTTGGTCAGGCGCACTTTTGCGACCTTGCGCAAGGCTGAATTGGGCTTCTTGGGCGTCGTGGTGTAGACGCGCGTGCAAACACCCCGACGCTGCGGCGAATTTTGCATCGCGGGGCTCTTGGACTTGCTCTTCTCGATTTCGCGGCCCTGGCGAACGAGCTGGTTGATGGTTGGCATGAAAACGTCCCTGAACGTGGAGCCTGACCCGGCCCGACAACAATCGGGCCGCCCGGACAGGCGTAAAGTCTTCCCACCCGGCTATTAGCTGGCTAAAAGTCGGAAAGCCTTCTAGTGTATCAGGTCTAGCCTGGCCGGGCAAACCCTGACGGACGGAGCGGGCGACGGAGCCCCGCGGGCTCTGACCGCTATTTGATCCACAAGCGCAAGGCATCCCAGGCGCGACCTATGGGGCCGGCCTCTTCAACCGCCTCAAGCGCCACCAAAGGCACCTCGCTGATAAGTGCCTGGCCGTCGACACGCACACGCAGGGTGCCCATGGCCTGCCCGCTCTGAAAGGGGGCCACCAGCGGGTCACGCCGAACCACTTCAGTGCGCAATTTCGAGGCCGTCCCGGTAGGCACTGCCACCACAATGGCCTGGGGCCGTCCAATCTTGACCACCGAGGCGCGCCCCTTCCACACCGCGGGCGAAACCACGGTTTGATTGGCGTCGAACAGCTTGACCGCCTCGTAAACCGTAAAGCCCCAGTTGAGGAGCTTTTGGGCCTCGTTGGCTCTGGCGTTCTCGCTGGCAGCTCCGAGGACGATGGCCAAGAGTCGCCGGGGGCCAGCCTGATTACCCGAGCCCAGGTTGGGAAAGTCCCGCCGGGCGGTGGCGATCAAACAATACCCAGCTGCCTGGGTGTGACCGGTCTTCAGGCCGTCAACCGAAGGGTCACGGAACAGCAGCAGGTTGCGGTTGCCATCATTGGCCGCCGGGGTACCCGGGTAGCGATATTTCTTGAGCGCATAAAAACCCATGAATTCAGGAAAATCAGACATCAGACGCTGACTCAGAATGCTCAGGTCACGAGCCGTGGTCAGGTGGCCGGGCTCGGTCAGCCCTTCTGGGTTCTTGTAGACCGTGCCCTTCATGCCCATGGCCCTGGCCTGCTCATTCATGCGCTGAACGAAGGCTTCCACACTACCGGCCACCGCCTCGGCCAAAGCCACCGTGGCGTCGTTGCCCGACTGCACCACCATGCCTTTGATCAGGTCCTCAACCGGCACCTGCATCTTGGGGTCGATGAACATGCGAGAGCCGGGCATCTTCCAGGCCCGCTCGCTCACCGGCACGGCCTGCTGCAGGGACACTTTTTTCGCACGCAACGCGTCGAACACCAGATAGGCGGTCATCAGCTTGGTGAGCGAGGCCGGCTCGACCGGGGCGTCGATCTCCTGACCGGCCAAGACCTGATTGGCGGTGACGTCAATGAGAAGAAAGGACCGGGCCGCGATCTCGGGGGGTTGGGGCGCCTGGGCAAAGGCCACCTGCATGCAGGCCGCAACTGCCAGCCCGCACGCGGCCAAGAATGATCTGAACATAGGGTGCAAAAAAGTTTGCGGCCAGCCGAACACGAAGCCGGCTAGAAGGAAACCCCTTCAGGCCGACAGATGCCGAACCACCAGGCTCTTGAGGAGCGGCAATTGTCCATGAAAGAAATGCCCGCCACCGGGAATCACCAGCACCGGCAGCACCTGAGGCCGTGCCCAATCAAGCACCGCCGCCAAGGGCACGGTGTCATCGGACTCGCCATGTATGACCAGGGTGCGCTCGTGCAAGTCTGGCGCGATCGGAGCCACATCGAAACGGCTGGCCGCCGTCCCCACCAAAACCAGTCGCTCCACCGGCCGACGCCCTTGCAGTTGCGCACAGGCCCGGCTGGTCACAAAGGCGCCGAAAGAAAAGCCCGCCAAGCACAGAGGGCCCTGCGGCTGCACATGATCGATCACGGCGAGCAGGTCATCGAGTTCCCCGCGACCCTCGTCGTAGCGGCCCTCACTGGCTCCCACGCCGCGAAAGTTGTAGCGCACTGTGTTCCAGCCGCAGTGGTTGAAGGCGCGCGCCAGCGTCTGAACCACCTTGTTGTCCAGACTGCCGCCGTGCAAGGGGTGCGGATGCGAAATGACGCAGACACCGCGAAGGGGGCCGACGGCCCCATCATGGGCCAGTTCAAGCGCGCCGGCAGGGCCGGCGATGCTTTCCCTGCGGGTCTGGGCGTTCATGGCCGACTGCCTGCACGCATCAGCGCCCCATGTGCGGGGGCGTGAGCAGACGCTCGACCACTTGTCCCTGTTTGAGGTGTGATTCGACGATCTCTTCGATATCGCTGGCATCGACGTAGCTGTACCAGGTGCCTTCCGGATACACCACCGCCATCGGGCCAGCCGAGCAACGGTCCAGGCAGCCGGCCTTGTTGACACGCACACCGCCAGGACCAGCCAAGCCTGCCGCCTTTACCAGCGCCTTGCAGCGATCAAAGGCCTGCTGGGCACCATGGTGGCCGCAGGCATCTTCTCCGTTGCTGCGCTCATTGAGGCAGAAAAAAACATGGTGTCTGTAGTAGCGCTCGGGCTTGGCCGAAGGATCAGGCTTACTCATGCGGCCATTCTAAGAGCCGCCCCTTCAGCGTCAGAGCCCCGATCGCCCCGCACCGCTTGAGATGCGGTCAATCAGGTAGGTCAGCGCCGCAAAAGGCCAAAGCCAACCGAGCCATTGAGTCAGGCCGTTGAAACGGATGAAGCGACCCTGCTCCCACACCTGACGCGTCTGTTCAAAATACGGATCAACGGCAGCCTGGTTGAGCAAGGTCAGATGCACGCCTAGCGCCAGCAGGCACAGCGCCAAGGCGCCACGGCCGGGAATCAGGATCATGCCCACGGCCAGGCCCGCCCCCAGCGCCAAGCCCCAGCGCGACGAGCTATCGAGCCACGCCCAGGCATGCTCGGGTCCAAAACTCAGGGCCGAGGACAGGCCGGTTGCCAATAGACCAGCCAGCGTCGCAGCCACAAACACAGCCACCCGCTGCCAACGCTGTCGCACGATCGAGTAACCCAGGAGAATCGGAACCAGCAAGCCCAGGGCCACACAGATCATCTCGGCGCCGGGCAAAAGCGGCTGCAGCTCGACATCGCGAATCGGCACCCACTCCAGAAAAGGAGTGCCGACCAGTAACACGCCCAACGCATCTTCCAGCCTTTGCATGACCTGCCCAAGCCCCAATGGGATCGAGGCTGGAAAGAGAAGGGCCAACGGCCACAGAGCCAGCAGCACCCGTCCTCCCGCAGTGCGATCGAGAAACCATCGCCTTCGGAAATCGCTCCACCGCTGCAACACCCCCAGGCGCTCGAGCATGAGGGCCAGCAGTGCGC
>JBILUT010000276.1:0-3254 GCA_044370875.1 Polaromonas sp.
CCTATGGCCGCCTTGATGACCTCAACCCCTAGGTGTCCGACCGATCCCACGCCCACCGAGCCATAGCTCCATTTGTCGCCTGCATTCCGCGCTGCAGCCACCCAAGCAGCGCTAGCGGGCTGGTCGGCCGGAGCGACCAGCACCAGCGGCGCCGTGGCGATCAGGCTCAGGGGTAGAAGATCTTTGACGGGGTCGTAGCTGAGCTTGGGGTTGAGCAGTTTGGCTGTGGTCAGATTGCCGTTGATCACCACGCCCAGCGTGTGATCGTCGGTGGCCTTGGCCACAAAATCGGCCGCCAGATTGCCGCCGGCACCGGTCTTGGCCTCCACCACCACAGGCTGCCCCCAGACTTTGGCCAAGCCATCGGCCAAGGCACGGGCGGCAATATCGGGCGTGGAGCCGCCCGGAAATCCGACGACGATGCGGACCATCTTGGTAGGCCAGATCGTTTGCGCCTGGGCCGGTAGCACCGTCAAGACCGCTAAAGCGGGGAGGGCGGCCAAGGCGAGCAGGCGACGTTTTTTTGAAAGCAAGTTCATCATGCGGCAGGCTCCGTAAGAAATAGCAAGGCCCGATCTGGCCCCTTCGGGACATTATCTCCATAGGGTCAGCAGCGCCGAACGGGGCAAAACCCTGTACTGGCGCTTCTCTATGACCGACCCCTCCTGCGAGTCGGTGCACAATGACCGCGGCGACACGAACCACCCGATGGAATCACGTCCGGAAGTTGTCATCGCCTTCATCGCCCAACACGCAAGCCTGCCATGAACGAGGCCACCAACGACGAGTTCTTCATGCGCCAAGCCCTGGCCGAAGCCGAGCGGGCTCGGCAGGCTGGCGAGGTGCCGGTGGGCGCTGTTGTGGTGTACCAGGGCCAAGTCATAGGCCGCGGGCACAACGCCCCAATCGGTGGCCACGATCCGACTGCACACGCAGAAATCATGGCCCTGCGCGATGCGGCAACCCGGCAGGGCAACTACAGGCTGGAGGACTGCACGCTGTACGTCACCCTGGAGCCGTGCAGCATGTGCGCCGGTGCCATGATTCATGCCCGGCTGCACCGCGTGGTCTATGGAGCGCCCGACCCGCGCACTGGGGCGGCTGGTTCCGTCATTGATCTGTTTGGCAACCGGCAACTCAACGCGAACACCCGGGTCACCGGTTCTGTGCTTGCCCAGCCATGCGGTCAGATCCTGCGCGACTTTTTCAAGCCGCGGCGTATCAATACCCAGGCTCTGCGCGAGGACGCGTTGCGCACGCCCGACGCAGCCTTTGAGTCTTTGCCCGGCTACCCGTGGGCTGCCCACTACGTCAGCGACCTACCATCGGCTGCAGGCTGGCGGGTTCACTACCTGGATGAAGGGCCCCAGCAGGCGCCCCTGACCTGGCTGTGTCTACACGGCAATCCAGCCTGGAGCTATCTGTACCGCCACATGATCCCGGTGTATCTGCGAGCGGGCCACCGGGTCGTTGCGCCGGACATGCTCGGCTTTGGCAAGAGCGACAAACCCAAGAAGGAGTCGCAGCATCGGTTCACCTGGCATCGGCAGGTGCTGTTGGATCTGGTTGAAAGGCTTGATCTGCAACGGGTGGTTTTGGTGGTGCAGGATTGGGGGGGCATTTTGGGTCTGACGCTACCCATGGCAGCGCCTGATCGCTATGTCGGCTTGATGGCGATGAACACCCTGTTGGCCACCGGGGAACGAGCGCTGAGCCCGGGCTTTTTGGCATGGCGGCAGTGGTGCAAGGACCAGCCCCAGTACGACATTGCGCGCCTGTTTCTGCGGGGCAATCCCCACCTGTCCATGCAAGAGGCGCAGGCCTACGCGGCGCCGTTTCCCGATGCAGGCCATCGGGCGGCCCTGCGCGCCTTTCCGCAGCGCGTGCCTGGCGCAGCGGATGAGGAGGGGGCTGAGTTATCGCGCCAGGCAGAACACTTCTGGCAAGCGCAGTGGCAGGGGCGCAGTCTGATGGCTGTCGGCCTGCAAGATCCGGTGCTCGGCGAGCCGGTCATGCAGGTCTTGCAGGGGCAAATTCGGGGCTGCCCGCCACCGCTGAAAGTACCTCAAGGGGGTCATTTTGTGCCAGAGCACGGCCGCGAGATCGCCGAGGCCGCCGTGAGACACTTCAGCGACTGACCTCACCGCTCCTGCGGTCCGCGACGATCCTCACCATGCCTCACATCTATATCTACTCTCCGGCCGGTGCCATCGGTGACCGGGTTGCCTTTCGTCGCGGGGTGCGCCGCTTGCAGGCCCTGGGCCACGAGGTGGAGGTGGACGAAGCCGCGTTAGCGCGTCACCAGCGCTTTGCAGGTGATGACGACACCCGAATTGCTGCTATCGAGCGGGCTGCGGTCAGTCAAGCGGATGTGGCCATGATCAGCCGCGGTGGCTACGGCCTGACCCGGATCCTGGCCGACTTGCCCTACAAGGCCCTAGACCGAGCGATCCAGCGGGGGACACAGTTTGTGGGGCTGAGTGACTTCACCGCCCTGCAATGCGCGCTGCTGGCGCGCACCGGATCGCCGACCTGGGCAGGTCCAGCCCTGATGGACGATTTTGCCCGCCCCGAGGAGCCCGATGAGATCACTGCGGCTTGCTTTGATGACCTGATCACCGGGCGCGGCGAGGGCACGGGTTGGCGCCTGCCCACCCGCGAGGCTGCTGACTGGACGATCCGCGAGGCCACCGTCTGGGGTGGCAATCTGTGTATGTTGGCCGCGCTCACAGGAACGCCCTACCTGCCTGTGGTGCCGGGCGGCATTCTTTTCATCGAGGATGTCAACGAACATCCCTATCGGGTCGAGCGCATGCTGACCCAGTTGTTGCACGCAGGGGTGTTGAAGACACAAAAGGCGATCGTCTTTGGGCAATTCAGCCATTACCGACTGGTTGCGCATGACCGAGGCTTTCGCCTTGCAAGCGTCGTTGAATGGCTGCGTACACAGGTGAAGGCGCGGGTCATCACCGGCTTGCCTTTCGGGCATGTGAGCCCCAAAGTTGTGCTGCCCTTTGGCCGCACGTGTGACCTGGTGGTGCAAGATCGCCAGGCCTTGCTGCTGTGGGGCCACGACGCCTGAGGGCAATCAGCCTCGCCGATCGGTCCGCGCCTGTCCTGTTCGCCTAGACCAGCGTGCAGGGCCCGAGGTCTTCTCTCACAGGCCAGTAGCGCGCCGACTCACAAGGGGGCCAGCCAGCGCCACCTAAGCTTGCACCAGAGAGCTGGGAACCGCACCGGTTCCAGCCTTGATC
>JBILUT010000170.1:0-4439 GCA_044370875.1 Polaromonas sp.
GGAGCAGGGCCCGGCGCTGGACGTCCTGAGTCGGCCGCAGCACCCCTACACCCGTATGCTGGTGGAGTCGGTTTGAGGCCAAGCCGTCTTAATCGCCGCCCAACTAATACTTTCGGATACTTTTTTTCTTCAATGGGGTCGGCGTGATTTCGGGCTGACCGTCAATGCCTCGGCGACGAACTCAGCCGGATCAGCAATTTCCAGGCCGAGTCTTTGTTGGCGGGCACAGATTCCTATACAATTGCGGGCTTCACGACCAAATGGGCGGGTTCCAACCGCCCATTTTTTTTGGTCGCTTGTTTTTCAGGTCCGGCCGCTACAGGGGCCGGACCACAGAGGTGGTGGAGTTCCGAGGGCCTTATGGCGCTTCACGAAACGGTTGGACAGGCTGTGCAGGGCCTGGGCTATGAACTGGTGGACATGGATCGCACCGGCGGGGGATTGCTTCGCGTGACGATCGATTGGCCCTGGCTGTCTGGACAAGAGCGTTTCATTACCGCAGAGGATTGTGAGCGGGTAACGCGCCAGTTGCAGTTTGTGCTGGAGGTCGAGGGGGTGGATTACGCCCGCCTGGAGGTCAGTTCTCCCGGCCTGGATCGGCCCCTGCGGAGTGAGCAGGATTTTGAGCGTTTTGAAGGTGAATTGATTGACCTGACGCTGCGTGCCCCGATCGGGGCGGCGGGCGGCACGGCTGTGTCGGCCTTGCGGAAAAAATTCAGAGGCCGTCTGGAGCAGCAGCCTGGCAAAGGCTGGCGCCTGGTTTGGTCCGATGAAGAGCCGGCGCGGCCTGGCGTCAAGTCGCGGCGCAAGAAAGAAGCTGCGCCGCCCTTGGCGCTGGACTTCACCTTGGAAGATGTGGCACAGGCCAAGCTGGTGCCGGTTGTGGATTTCAAAGGGCGCAGGCAGAAGGCAGCGCCTGGCAATGGGCAAATCGAGTCTTGAGGAAAGGCAGGCGAGTGAAATGAATCGCGAACTGTTGATGCTGGTAGATGCCATCTCGCGTGAGAAGAATGTCGACCGCGAAGTGGTGTTTGGTGCAGTTGAATTGGCCCTGGCTTCGGCCACCAAGAAGGTTTACCCCGAGGGCACAGATATCCGCGTGTCCGTAGACCGTGACAGCGGCAACTATGAAACCTTTCGCCGCTGGCTGGTGGTGCCCGACGAGGCCGGTCTGCAAAATCCTGAGGGTGAGGAGATGCTCACCGATGCGCGCGATGAACTTGCCGACATCGAAGAGGGCGATTACATCGAGAAACCCGTGGACAGTCTACCCATCGGACGCATCGGCGCGCAGGCGGCCAAACAGGTCATTCTGCAGAAGATTCGCGACGCCGAGCGTGAAATGCTGCTCACCGATTTTCTCTCGCGAGGCGAAAAAATCTTTGTGGGCACCGTCAAACGCATGGACAAGGGCGACATGATTGTCGAGTCGGGTCGCGTTGAGGGCCGTTTGCGCCGCACAGACATGATCCCGAAGGAAAACTTGCGCTCCGGCGATCGCGTTCGGGCCATGATCATGTCGGTCGACTCCACCTTGCGGGGTGCGCCGATTTTGCTCTCCCGCACCGCGCCCGAGTACATGATCGAGTTGTTCCGCCAGGAAGTGCCTGAAATTGAACAGGGGCTGCTGGAGATCAAGTCGTGCGCCCGTGATCCAGGATCGCGCGCCAAGATCGCCGTGCTCTCCCACGACAAAAGGGTTGATCCGATCGGCACCTGCGTGGGCGTGCGTGGCACGCGAGTCAATGCGGTCACGACTGAGCTGGCCGGCGAACGGGTGGATATCGTGTTGTGGAGTGACGACCCGGCTCAATTTGTGATTGGCGCCCTGGCTCCGGCCAATGTGCAATCGATCGTGGTCGATGAGGAAAAGCACGCCATGGATGTGGTGGTGGACGAAGAAAACCTGGCCATCTCCATTGGACGCGGCGGACAGAATGTACGACTGGCCTCTGAACTCACCGGCTGGAAGATCAACATCATGACGGCCGATGAGTCGGCTCAGAAGCAGGCCAACGAGACTGAATCGGCGCGCAAGCTGTTCATGGAAAAGCTTGACGTCGACGAAGAAATTGCCGACATCCTGATTGCCGAGGGCTTCAACAGCCTTGAAGAAGTGGCTTATGTGCCTTTGCAGGAAATGCTGGAAATTGAAGCCTTCGATGAGGACACGGTCAACGAGTTGCGTGACCGCGCCAAGGATGCCTTGCTCACGATGGAAATCGCCCGCGAGGAAAACGTCGAGGAAGTCTCCCAAAATCTCAAAGATGTCGAGGGACTGACCCCCGAGCTGATCGCACGCCTGACCGAGGCCGGGGTGCAGACCCGCGACGACCTGGCCGATCTGGCTGTCGACGAGCTCACCGATATCACCGGCCAGTCGCCGGAAGAGGCCAAGGTGCTGATCATGACCGCGCGCGCCCATTGGTTCGCCGACGAACCCGCCTCGCAGGCGCAGTGACCATGGAGGCCGGGAAACCCAACTATGTCCAGTACAACCACCGTTGCTGAATTTGCAGCAGAACTCAACAAGCCCACCAAGCTGCTCCTTGAGCAGCTAAGTAGCGCTGGCGTCAGCAAACAGGCGGAGTCCGACCCACTGTCTGAGTCCGACAAACAAAAGCTGCTGAGCTATTTGCAGGCTGCCCACGGGACGGCAGCGCCCGAGCGTAAGAAGATCACGCTGGTCAAGAAGCAGACCACCGAGATCAAGCAGGCCGATGCCACCGGGAAAGCCAGAACGATTCAGGTGGAGGTCCGCAAGAAGCGCACCTTCGTCAAGCGTGACGAATCTGCAGAGGCGGCAGAGGCCGAGGTGCCGGCTCAAGCCGCGACGGCGCCGGCGATCGACCCCGCCGAGTTGGCCCGGCGCGAAGAAGAAGCCAAACGTCAGGCCCAACTGCTCAGGCGCCAGGAAGAAGATCTGGCCGAGAAGCGTCGTCAGCGTGAAGAGCAGGAGGCTCGCGAACGGGCCCGCCAGCAAGAAGAAGAGTTCAAGGCGGCCGAGGCCGCTCGTGCTGCAGCCGACGCAAGGCCGCAGACCGTCGAGGAGGCCAGCGCCCGTGCTTCGCAAGAGGCGGTGCGCGCAGCCGCTGCGGCTGCTGAGGCTGCGGCTGCCAAGGCCCGAGCCCAGGCCGAATTTCAGGCCGAATCAGCTCGTGCGCATGAGCTGCAGGAGCGCCGGCGCAAGGCCGAGGCTGAGGCGGCCAATATACGGGCCATGCTCAATGCCCCCAAGCGGGTTCTGAGCGCTCCGGCTCCGGAGCCGGCCAAGGTGGCGCTCAAGGGCACGCTTCACAAACCAGCGGCTGCACCAGGTGCGGCAAAAGCCGCACCGGCCCCAGCCCCCACCAGCGGCGGCCGCAAAGAGATCAAGTCCGAGAATCTGTCCTCCACCTGGAAGGACGACGCCACCAAGAAAAAGGAAATCAAGACCCGGGGAGCTGCGGCTGTGCCCTCCCGCAGCGGCTGGCGTGCCGGGCCCAAGGGAGGCCGCCGCTCAGACCGCGAATCGCGTCCTGAGTCCACCTTTGCAGCACCGGCTGAATTCAAGGTGCTGGAGGTGCATGTGCCCGAGACCATCACCGTGGCCGAACTGGCTCACAAGATGAGCATCAAGTCGTCCGAGGTGATCAAGCACCTGATGAAGCTGGGACAACTGGCCACCATCAACCAGTCGCTGGACCAGGACACTGCCATGATCGTGGTCGAGGAGATGGGTCACAAGGCGGTCACCGCCGCGCTGGATGATCCGGAAGCTTTCACCGCCGAAGAGGTGCAAGGTCAAAACGCGGACGCGATGCCCAGGGCCCCTGTGGTCACTGTCATGGGTCACGTCGACCACGGCAAGACGTCGTTGCTGGACTACATCCGTCGCGCCAAAGTGGCTGCCGGCGAGGCAGGTGGCATCACGCAGCACATCGGTGCCTACCATGTCGAAACGCCCCGCGGCATGATTTCTTTCCTGGATACACCGGGTCACGAGGCCTTTACCGCCATGCGGGCGCGCGGGGCTCAGGCCACCGACATCGTCATCCTGGTGGTAGCTGCTGACGACGGCGTGATGCCGCAGACCAAGGAGGCTGTCAAGCATGCCAAGGCTGCGGGCGTCCCCATCGTGGTGGCGATCAACAAGATCGACAAGCCCGAAGCCAATCCTGATCGCGTCAAGAGTGAGTTGGTCGCAGAAGAGGTGGTGCCCGAAGAGTTTGGGGGTGATTCGCCCTTCGTTCCGGTATCGGCCAAAACCGGTCAGGGCATTGACGATCTGCTTGAGCAGGTTCTGCTGCAGGCCGAGGTGCTGGAGTTGCGCGCCCCAGTCGATGCCATGGCCAAGGGGCTGGTGATCGAGGCCGAGCTCGACAAGGGGCGCGGACCCGTCGCCACGGTGCTGGTGCAGTCGGGCACGCTCAAGACCGGGGATGTGGTACTGGCTGGCC
>JBILUT010000171.1:0-4404 GCA_044370875.1 Polaromonas sp.
ATTTCCATGAAAAGGGTGATGTCGTCCTGACGGGTCTGCTTGAGCATGAACTCTCGAATCGGCGCCTCGGCTGCGGCCATGGCCCGGTCGGCACTCATGCTGTTATTCATGAACGGCACCACCGCGTTCTGGTAAACATCGGTCAGGACCGGCTGCATGATGAACAGCGAGAGGAACAGGGCCAGCCCGACCAGTACCATATTGGGCGGCGTCTGACCGGTGCCCAAGGCCTGGCGCAGCAGGGACATGACGATGATGATGCGCACGAAGGAGGTCATCATCAAAAGCAGCGATGGCAGCAGCGTGAGCGCCGTCATCAGCGCCAGCAACTGCAAGGTAATGCTGTACTGGGTGCCTCGCGGCCCCTGGCTGGCGGTCACCATGGGCAAGCCCTGGGCCGAGGCCAACTCGGGCAGGACTAGCGCCGCAAGAACGAGCGCCGGCAGGAGAAGGCGAAAGGCCAGCGAATCACGGTTCACGGCGGGACTCCCGCTCCAGCAGGGCCTGGGCTGTCATGGGGTAGGTATCGGCAGCGGCCTCAGAAGAAACGCTGGCCGGGCCAGCATGCTCCGCCGGCGCAGTTGGCACGGCGGCGGTCCACTGCCCCAGGGCGGTAATCTGCGCGGGCGAAACAGCCACCAGGACCTCGTGGTTGTCCACACGTACCAGAGCGATTTTTTGCCGGGCGCCGACGCCCAGGGTTTCAAGAATCTGCAAGCGCCGACCCGGCACAGCCTGCACGATGCGGCTCTGCATGCGGCGCAGCCCCCAGAGCACTGCGCCCATCAGGCCAAACACCACAATCAGGCTGCCAATGACGCGCAGGGTTTCCATGGGGCATGGATCCAGGTGTCAAAGGTTCTTCATGCGCTCGGAAGCCGGCACCACCCGCGTCAGGCGAATGCCGTAGCGGTCGTTGACCAGAACGACTTCGCCCTGAGCCACGACGGTCTTGTTGACCAGCAAATCCAGCGGCTCACCGGCGATGTGGTCAAGCTCGACCACACTGCCCTGCGTCAGACGCATCAGATCGCGAATCTTGATCATGGCGCGGCCCACCTCCACCGAGATGGTGACCTGAATGTTCTGCAGCACCTCGGGATTGATTTGGCCATCACCGGCGGTGCTCGGGGGGGAAGTGGTTTCGCTCATGGTTTGTAGTCCTGAGTTTTATTGCATGCCGGGAATAACGCTGCGCTCGATCTGGACCGCCGTCTGGCTGCCCAAATTGCCCACCTTGACGTCAAAGGCCGGGACCTCGCTGATCAGCATGCGGGCCAGCTCGGGTTTCTTGAAAAACACGATATCGCCAGGCTGCATCGACTCGATCGCGCCCAGGCTGGAGGCAATTTCACCGAGGGTCACACGCAGTTCAACAGCGGCGCTGTCGACTGCAGCGCCTAGTTCGGTGCGCCACTGGTTGTCCGATTCCTCGTTGCCGTCACCGGTCTGAACCCGGCTGCGCAACAAATCGCGAATGGGCTTGAGCGCGGCGTAGGGATAGACCAGGTCAATAAAGCCCTGGGTCACCGGACCGGCCTCAACCTCGAAATGGGACACCACCACCAGGTCCTGCTCGTCCGCAATCTGCGCAAACTGCGGGTTGATTTCCGAGCTCACCACATCGTGTTCAATGTCCATGATGGGCGACCAGGCATCCTTGAGGGAACGGAAGAACACCTCAAGAATCATGTTGATGATGCGCGTTTCGGTGGGCGTGAACAGGCGTGTGGGCGGCAACTGGGCCACACCGCGACCGAAGCCGCCGAAGAAACTGTCGAGCGAACTGAAAACGACCACCGGATCAATGGCCACAATCGAATACCCGCGCAGCGGATTCATCCGCACCATATTGACCGACAGCGGCGCCTTCAAGCCCTTGAGGTAATCGCCGAAACGGGCAATCTGAACCCGGTTCGGACTTACTCGGGGGCTTGAACGCAGCATTTCCAGCAAGCCCAGCCGGAAGGTGCGCACAAAGCGCTCGTTGATCATGTCGATGGACGCCACATTGACGCCCAGACTCGAGTCTTCGCTGGCCAAATCGTGCTTGCGCACGCGCATCGACGTGTTGTAGCCGGTGTCGACAGGAATGCTGCCGTCACTGATGCCCCCGGCCAAGGCCGAGAGTTCTTCCGCAGTCAACAGTTGGTCAGCCATGGTTTAAGACGGTCTGTGCCGGTGCCCCGACCTTACTGGATGATGAAAGAGGTGAAGAACACGTCCTCAACCCCGCCAAATTCCTCGTACTTCTCCAGGAGCGAATTCATGGCGTCGCGCAGCTTCTTGGCCAATTCCACCCGAAACTCGGGCTTGTTGACATCGGACTCCTGGCTCTGGCGCATGACATCCATCATGGCCGAGCGCAGCGCAAATTCGTGTTTCTTGATGTTGTCGACCACGCGCTGGTCGTAGCGCGTCATCACCGCGACCTGGATCGACATCACCCGCTTGGAGCCGGTGATGTTGACCAGGAACTCGCGCTCCATCTGAAAATAGTTGAAGTCAAAGCGCTGGGCCTCGGGTGACTTCTTGAGCTTTTCGGGTTTGGCGTCCTTGCCATCCTTGCCCTTCTCACCGCCCTTGGCAGCAGCCTCGGGATCAGGATCGAGGCCCAGGGCAATACGCTCTTCAGGCGTGAGCGTGGGCGGCTTGGGCTTGAAAAAGCCCGTGAAGTACAGGGTTGCGAGCATGGTGCCGGCCACGATGACGATCAAGCCGACAGCCCCCAAGATGATCGGGATCAACTTGGACTTGGGCTTTTGCTCTGCACTTTCCTCAACAACTGCTTCTTCTGCCATGACATACCCCTACGGTGTCTCCTGTGCGGTGCAGCCAGCCCTCTCAGGCCAGCACATCCCAGGCACTCGTGCCCTGGCGCGCCCGGTTCCCCGTGGCCTGCACGACCGGCTCTTGCGATTCCGTTTCGTGCCCGGCAGCCTGGACCGAGGGTTCAGGCGCGCGCCAAGGTGTCGGATTTCCGCCAGATTGACGGCTCGAATCCCCTTGTACCCAGACATTAGCAACTGCCGTGCCCGACTGGTTCAGGCTCTCCCGCAGACGGGGCAGGCCCTGCGCGATCAGGTCACGGGTCAGCTGATTGTCACTTCGAAACACGGCATCAAGGGCACCGGCGCTCATATCGAGTTCCAGATCGATGCGGCCAAGGTAGGCTGGATCAAGGCGCATCTGCATCTTCCACTGCCCGCGCTCAAGCTGGCTTTGCAGGCGCTGGCCCAGGGCCTCGCCCAGACGCTGGGCCAACTGCTCATAAATTTCAGCACGTTGTGCGGCCGTGCTGGACCAAGCGGCTGACGTCGAAGCGGCGCCAGCGTGGCCGGCGCGACCGGGCTCCGCAGACACGTGAGCGGTACTCAGGGAGGGCTGGCCCTCAGCCACTGGAACGTCGGCTGCATCCGATGCGAAATTGAAAGCCGCAGCGGCCGTGAGCCCGGATTCACGCAGGTCCAAGCGCAGCACAGCGGTCGCAGCGGCCTGACCCGAGACCGAAGCCCAGGCACTTTGTTCCCCAGAACCACTCATGGCAGCCAGACGGCGAGTGATCGCCTCTTGGGGGGCCAGGCGAAGGCGCAAGGCCTCGATCTGTTCCTGATCAGACAGGTCCGTCTGCAGTCCGACCGAATTGGCGCCGGCCGCTTGAGAGCTGTTGCCCTCGGTAGCGATCTGCCAGCGGGCATCGCTGACCCCAGCCACCAGAGGGGCGGCCAAGCCCGGTGCGCCCGCTGTGGCAAGAGCTGCCGGGGCCGAGGCCGGGGCTGTGCCGGCCCCGCCAATGCCCTGACCGGTACCCAGACCTGACTGGGTGGAAGCCAGCGCCAGGGAAGCTGCCCCCCCCAGCGGCGCAGTAACTGCGTTTGCGGAATCAATGACCTCTGCGATCGCGGGAGCGGCTTGAGGAACAACAACAGCAAGGCCACCCGCCAACGCGGGGATCAGGCGGCTCTCGGCCGAGGCGGAAAGCTCAGACTCCTGCACCCGGGCCGGTGTGAGGTGCACCGCGCTGCCGGCTGCAACTTGGGCGAGCGCTTCGGTCTGCATTTGCAACGGCAGGCTCCAGGCAGGCCGCAGAGGCGCACCCTCCCCGGCCTGGGCGGACGGGGAGTCGGCACCCTGGCCGTCAACCGGCAGCGCAAACGCCGGCTGCGGACTCACAAAGACCGGCCGCGCTGCATCCAGCGCCACGGCAGCGACCGGAAGCGGGGTATCCGCACCCGATGGGCCGGCCGCCTGCACCGCTGTCGCAGTCCCGACGGGCAGGTTGATGGGCAGGTCCGCCAAAGCGGTCAGCGGCGAGGCGGCGGACGCGCCGGGCTGGGCCGAGGCAGTTGCACCGGCAGAGCTGACCTCGGCAGTCGCGGAGCCAAAAAGCGCTTTGAGGGTGGC
>JBILUT010000246.1:0-3520 GCA_044370875.1 Polaromonas sp.
AGAGAAGGTAGGCGACGCCGGTGCACAAGCCGCCGAGGATCACCAGCGACAGCCAGGCCATTGGGCTGGGCGAGGCAGCGGGCCACAGGTAGGCAGCCGGTAGCGCCATGCCCACCGTGGCGCCGAGCTGGCTGCCGGTGGCTGCAACCAGCGGTGGCACGTCCTGCAAGTGCAAGCGGGTGAAGCTCGCTGAGACGGCGTAACTGATGCAAGCGCCCAGGCAGGCGGCAATGGCCCACAGCGGGTGCAGTCCCGAGCCCTCGCCTTTGATGCCCGCCTGATCCCAGGCCAGCAGGGTGACGCCTGCAAATCCCAGCACCAGCCCCACGATGCGCCAGGCCCCGGGTTTTTCACCCAGCCACAGCCAAGCCACCAGAGCGCCGAACATCGGCACGCTGGCGTTGATGATGGACGACAGCCCGGTGGTGAGGGTCAGCAAGGAAAACGCAAACAGCGCGAAGGGAATGCCCGAATTGAGCAGGCCGACAAAAAACACCGGCAGCCACCGTTGGCCAAGCAGGTGCGCCTGCCCACGCCAGACCAGCAGGGGCAAAAGAAAAAGTGCTCCGAAAGCCACCCGCAGCGCAGCCGTTGGCAGCGGGCCCAATTCCGCGACGGCCAGATGCATGAACATGAAGGACGAGCCCCAGATAGCGCCCAGGGCGATGAAGCGCGCGATCCAGGCAGGCTCTGCGTTGTGGGCAGGAGGGGTCAAGACAGCCCTTCGAGTTCAAGCAGTCGCCGCTTGCGGTCCAGGCCGCCCGCATAACCCGTCAGTGCCCCGCCGCTGCCAAGCACACGGTGACAGGGCACGATGATGGCGATGCGATTTAAGCCAACGGCCATGCCCACAGCCCGGGCTGCTTGTTGTCGGCCCACGCTTGCGGCCAACTGGCCATAGCTGCAGGTCTGACCATGAGCCACCGTCAGCAGGGCCTTCCAGACCGCCTGCTGGAAGTTCGTGCCCGCGCTCAGGTCGAGTGGCAGGCTGAACTGACGGCGGCGCTGGCTGAAGTATTCGTTCAATTCGTGCTGGGCTTGTTGCAGCCAGACATTGGAGGGCTGATGCGGCCAGAGACCATCGAGTTCGGTGGGCCGATGCTTCTGATCGTCGAACCACAAGCCGGACAGGCCCTGTTCGCTGGCCAATAGCCGGATCGGCCCCAGTGGCGTCTTGCCGCGGGTCTGAACCAGGTGCGTACGGGGGAAGTCGGACATAGGGGGACAAACAGCGCGGCGGAAGGGCCATCATACGGTGCGTTTGCCCGAGTTTTTTGGACTCGCCCGACCATGGGCTGCGACGGTGCTTGAAACGGCCCGTGGCCCGTTGAATGGGTCGCTCAAGGATGGGCTGGTCCCGGCCCCCCGGGCGGCACCTAAAATCCAGCGGCGGCCAGCGCCTTGCGCTCATTCATGTTTTGCCGGTCTTCACGGTCCGGCGCTTTACCGCAGACACCCCATGCCCATCGACGCTTCCATTTTCAAAGCCTACGACATCCGGGGCGTGGTGCCCGCCACCTTGAATGAGGAGGTGGCACGCAGCCTGGGGCTGGCGTTTGGTGCACGGGCCCGTGCCTTGGGTCAGTCGGTGGTGGCGGTGGGTCGCGATGGTCGACTCTCGGGCCCTTCGCTCAGCGCGGCCCTGATGGATGGGCTGGCCCAGGCTGGCGTGGATGTGATCGATATCGGTCTGGCCACCACGCCCATGCTCTATTTCGCGGCTGCCACTCTTTGCCAAAGCGGCATTCAGGTGACCGGCAGTCACAACCCGCGGGACTACAACGGCTTCAAGATGGTCTTGGCCGGGCGCGCAATTTATGGCGATGAAATCCAGGACCTGCGGCGTGTGATCGAGGCCCGGTCGTGGCCTGAGGCCCATCACAAGGGCACCGTGAAAAAGGTCGATATCCTGCCTGCCTATCGCAATCGGATTGTTCAGGACGTCCGGTTGAGTCGCCCGATGAAGATCGTGGTCGACTGCGGCAATGGTGTGGCGGGCGCATCAGCGCCGGAAATTTTCAGGGCTCTGGGCTGCGAGGTGACTGAACTCTTTAGCGAGGTCGATGGTCAGTTTCCCAATCACCATCCGGATCCGAGCAAGCCAGAAAACTTGCGCGATCTGATGGCCGCCCTCCGTCAGGGGCAGGCCGAGATCGGCCTGGCGTTTGACGGCGACGGCGATCGGCTGGGCATCGTCACCCGAGACGGTCAGACGATCTACCCGGACCGTCAGTTGATGCTCTTTGCCCGCGACGTGCTTTCACGCCATCCAGGTGCACCGATTCTGTTCGATGTGAAATGCTCCCAGCAACTGGCCCCCGCCATCGAGGCTGCGGGTGGTCAGCCGGTGATGTACAAGACCGGCCACTCCCTGATCAAGGCGCGCATGCGCGAGCTTGATTCGCCGCTGGGTGGTGAGATGAGCGGGCATGTTTTTTTCAAGGAGCGTTGGTACGGCTTTGACGACGGCACCTATGCCGGCGCGCGCCTGCTGGAGATCCTCAGCCGCAGCAGCGATGTGTCGGCCGTTCTCAACGCTTTGCCCAGCAGTCACAGTACGCCCGAGCTCAATGTGGGATGCGCCGAAGGCGAGCCCCACCGATTGATGACCGATCTGGTGGCTCTGGGCCGTCAGCGTTTTGACGGTGCTGCCCGCTTGTCCACCATTGATGGCTTGCGGGTGGATTGGCCGGACGGTTTTGGCCTCATTCGGCCGTCCAACACCACGCCGGTGCTGGTGCTGCGCTTTGAGGGACAGACTGAGCAGGCCCTGCGCCGGATCGAAGGTGAAATGTTGACGCTGCTGCGCCAGGTCAAGCCCGATGCCCGCGTGCAGGGCGCTGCGCACTGAGGCTCGGTCCTGCGCATGCGTGTCCTCATCGTCAAGCTGTCTTCGCTGGGGGATGTGGTGCATGCCATGCCGGCTGTACAAGATATCAGCCGTGCCTTTCCGCAGGCCCAGATTGACTGGGTGGTGGAGGATGCCTTTGCCCCCTTGGTGCGGCGATGCGCTGGTGTCGATCGCGTGATCGTATGCAATCTGCGGGCATGGCGGCGCAAGCCGTGGTCTGCGCTGACCCGAACGCAGTGGCGATTGTTTACTCATCAATTGCGCGAGCATGCCTACGATGCGGTACTGGATTTGCAGGGCCTGACCAAATCAGCCTGTGTTGCGCGCATGGCGCGGACGACAGATCGTGGTCGGCGCTTTGCGATGGCTCATCGCACCGAAGGGTCTAGCTATGAGGCGCCGACCCGATGGCTTGCCGATGTGGCCGTTCGCATGAAGACGCATGTGCATGCGGTGGAGCGAGGCCGGATTGTCTGTGCCCAAGCCCTTGATTACCCCCTGGGCCCTGAAGAGCACTATGGCTTGCGGGCGGCAGCGCAAGGCCCCGCATCGCACGCAAAGTCAGGCGATGAGGGCCCTGGATCGGCCACGGTGCTGTTTGCACATGGCAGCTCTCGGGCAGACAAGCAGTGGCCGGTGACCCACTGGGTTGAGTTGGGGCGGCGCTTG
>JBILUT010000172.1:0-4393 GCA_044370875.1 Polaromonas sp.
GCCGGCCGCGGCACCGACATCGTGCTCGGAGGCAATGTCGAGAAGATGATCGAGGCCGTCGAGGCCAATGAAGCGCTGGATGAAGCGGCCCGTCAGGCGCAGATCACCCAGTTGCGTGAAGGCTGGCAGGCCGACCACGAAAAGGTCAAGGCCCAGGGCGGTTTGCGCATCATCGCGACCGAGCGGCATGAATCGCGCCGCATCGACAACCAGTTGCGCGGCCGTTCGGGTCGCCAGGGTGATCCTGGGTCTTCGCGGTTCTACCTCAGCCTGGACGATCCGCTGATGCGCATTTTTGCGGGAGAGCGGGTCAAGGCCATCATGGATCGGCTGCGCATGCCCGAGGGGGAAGCCATCGAGGCCGGTATGGTGACCCGCAGCATCGAGTCGGCTCAGCGCAAGGTCGAAGCGCGCAATTTCGATATGCGCAAGCAATTGCTCGAATACGACGACGTCGCCAACGACCAGCGCAAGGTGATCTACCAGCAGCGCAATGACATCATGGACGCCAAGAGTCTGCAGGAGCAGATTGCTGCGTTGCGCGAAGGGTGCTTTACCGATTTGGTGCGACAGCATGTGCCGCCTGAGAGCGTAGAAGAGCAGTGGGACCTGGAGGGTCTCGAGCGAGTGCTGGCCGAGCAATGGCAGATCACCCTGCCGTTACGCCAGCAATTGGCCGATGAAACTGCCGTCACGGACGAGGACATCGTCGAGCGGGTGGTGCAAGCGGCGCATTCGGCTTTTGCGGCCAAGGTGGAGCAGATCGGGCCTGACAACTTCACCCAGTTCGAGCGCATGGTGTTGCTGCAAAGCATTGACTCGCATTGGCGTGAGCATTTGAGCGCTCTGGACTATCTGCGCCAGGGCATCCATTTGCGTGGCTACGCGCAAAAGCAGCCCAAGCAGGAATACAAGCGCGAGGCCTTCGAGCTGTTCGCCCAATTGCTCGACAGCGTCAAGAACGAGGTCACTCGCACGCTGATGACGGTACAAGTGCAGTCACGCGAGCAGCTCGATGAAGCAGCTTCTCAGATGGAGAAGCTCGAGCCGAGCAAAGTCACCTATTCGGCGCCCGATGAAACCGGTCAGCCGCAAGTGACCGAGGAGGACGCCGCCAAGCTGCAATCGTTCCTCGAGGAGAAGTCGGTGCCGCGCGTCGGCCGCAACGATCCTTGTCCTTGCGGTTCGGGCAAGAAGTACAAGCAGTGCCACGGCCGCCTTAACTGAAGCGCCGATTTCTTTCGTTCAGGCTGGAGGACGCTCATGCCCGTCAATTTGCAGGCCACGCCGGCCGACCGATTGCTTGCTGTTCCTGGTGTGCGCTGGGGTATCACCGAAGCCGGCGTGCGCAAGGCGGGGCGCAAGGACCTGTCGGTCATGTTGCTCGATGAGGGCTCTGTGGTGGGTGCGGTATTCACCCAGAACCGGTTTTGCGCCGCGCCGGTGCAGCTATGCCGGCAGCATTTGGCAGGCGGCGGACATGCGGTGCGAGCCCTGATGATCAACACGGGCAACGCCAACGCCGGTACTGGCCAAGAGGGGCTCGATCGTGCCCGGGCCTGTTGCCAGTCGCTGGCCGATCAATTGGCGGTATCGCCTGAGCAAATCCTGCCCTTTTCAACGGGCGTCATCATGGAGATGCTACCGAGCGAGCGCATCGTGGCTGGCTTGCCCAAAGCTGTGGCCGCTGCTCATGCCGATCGATGGGCGCTGGCTGCAGAAGCCATCATGACCACCGACACGGTGCCCAAAGCGTGTTCCCGGCAGCTCATGATCGGTGGCCGGCAGGTCACCATCACGGGCATTAGCAAGGGGGCCGGCATGATCCGGCCCAACATGGCCACCATGCTGGGCTTTATGGCAACCGATGCCTGCATTGACGCGTCCCTGATGAATGCGCTGGCGCACGATCTGGCCGAGGGATCTTTTAACCGCATCACGGTCGATGGTGACACTTCGACCAACGATTCTTTTGTGGTGGTTGCCACGCAGAAGGCGGGCCACGCGCCGATCACCTCCTGGGATTCGGCCGATGCACAGGCCCTGCGTGTTGCCTTGTTCGATGTGGCGTGCTGGCTGGCGCAGGCAATTGTGCGTGACGGGGAAGGCGCCACCAAGTTCATTACCGTGCGTGTCGAAGGCGGACGCGATGCCCAGGAGTGTCTGCGTGTGGCCTATGCCATCGGGCATTCGCCGCTGGTCAAGACGGCCTTTTTTGCCAGCGACCCGAATCTGGGCCGCATCCTGGCAGCCGTCGGATACGCCGGGCTGACTGATCTGGATCAGACTCGCATCGACCTCTATTTGGATGAGGTGCTGGTGGCCCAGGGGGGCGGTCGCCATCCTCAGTACCAGGAGGCCGATGGGGCGCGCGTTATGAAGCAAAGCGAGATCACCGTGCGCGTGCTGCTTGGTCGTGGATCGGCCACTGAAACCATCTGGACCTGCGATTTCTCTTATGACTATGTCAAGATCAATGCGGATTACCGCAGCTAGGGCCGTGACAAACGGCGCTCTGAGCAAGGTGGTGTGGCCATGACTCTTCTGGACAAGGCCTTGCTTGATCGGGTGGAGGCGCTCATCGCCCGCATCGAGACCCTGCTGCCGGGGCCAGTGTCGGCGCCCGATTGGCAGGCTGCGATCGCCTGGCGTTACCGTCGCCGCGCATCGGGCCATGGGATGCTAGCCCCGGTTCGGCATGTCTCGAGCATCGCGCTGGATGATCTGCACGAGATCGACGAGCAAAAAGCCAAGATCCAGCGCAACACCGAGCAGTTCGTGCGGGGCCTGCCGGCCAATAACGTGCTGCTGACCGGAGCCCGTGGCACCGGCAAGTCCTCGCTGATCAAGGCCTGCCTGAACACCTACGCCGACCGCGGGCTCAGACTGATCGAGATCGACAAGGATGATGTTGTTGATCTGCCCGATATCGTCGAGCTGGTCAGCGAGCGGGCCGAAAAATTCATCGTGTTCTGCGACGACCTGAGTTTTGAAGACGGCGAGTCTGGGTACAAGGCTCTCAAGTCGATACTCGATGGCTCAGTCGCTGCCGCCACGCCCAACGTGCTGATCTATGCCACCAGCAACCGACGCCATCTGCTGCCCGAGTACATGCGTGAGAACCTGACCTACACCCACACGGCCGATGGCGAGGTGCATCCGGGCGAGGTGGTGGAGGAGAAGATTTCCCTGTCCGAGCGCTTTGGCCTTTGGGTCAGTTTCTACCCCTTCAGCCAGGACGAGTACCTGACTATCGTGGCTCAGTGGTTACGCCATTACGGCGTGCCCCAGGCCGAGATCGAGGCCGCCCAGCCGCAGGCTTTGTTGTGGTCGCTTGAGCATGGCGGCTCGCGCAGCGGGCGTGTGGCTTATCAGTTTGCCCGCGATTACGCTGGGCAACACGGGCGCGGGTGAAGCCCCTGGCGGTTGATGTCGACCAGCCTCGTCTGGGCGACAGGCAGTTGGTCGATGTCGCGGTGGGCGTGCTGATCCGGCCCGATGGTGATTTCTTGCTGACATCACGACCCTCCGGCAAGGTCTACGCAGGGTACTGGGAGTTTCCGGGCGGCAAGATTGAGCCGGGCGAATCGGTCGAGCAGGCATTGCGTCGTGAACTGCAAGAGGAGATCGGCCTGACCCTGGAGTCAGCCGAGCTTTGGCAAGTGCAACAGGTGGACTATCCCCACGCTTTGGTACGGCTGCACTTTTGCAAGGTCTTCGATTGGTCGGGCGACTTGCAAATGAAGGAGGGGCAGGACTTTGCCTGGCAGGGTCTGCCGGTGCGGGTGCATCCGGTCTTGCCCGGTACCGTACCCGTGCTGAAGTGGCTGGCGCAGGAGCGCGGGTTTGCAGGCCCAACCCATCCGCTCTAGCAGGCCCTGGCCTGAAATCAAAGCCCCAATTGGTCGCGCAGAAAGCGACTGATCTGCTCAGCCGGTACCTTGCTGGCTTCAGGGGCCCGACGGTGCTGGTATTCAAACTGGCCTTCTTTGAGACCGCGTTCTGAAATGACCACCCGGTGCGGCACGCCGATGAGTTCCCAATCGGCAAACATCGCGCCTGGACGCTCGTCGCGGTCATCGAGCATCACGTCGACGCCCAAAGCGCTCAGCTCGTCGTGCAGTTGTTCGGCTCGTTCGCGAACTGCCGGGCTGCGGTGCGCCCCAATCGGGCAGATCACCACATTGAAAGGGGCGATGGCGTCAGGCCAGATGATGCCGCGCGCGTCATGGTTTTGCTCGATCGCCGCCGCCGGCAGGCGGGTAATGCCAATGCCGTAGCAACCCATCTCCATCAGCTTGGGCTTGCCGTCTTCATCGAGGAAGGTGGCGTTCATGGCCTTGGAGTATTTGGTGCCCAGGTAGAAGACGTGGCCCACTTCGATACCGCGTTC
>JBILUT010000173.1:0-4391 GCA_044370875.1 Polaromonas sp.
GGATTGGCATGATGCGCTCGGGGGAAACAGCCCCGCATGTTAGCGCCTGGGAGCGGCAAGCCAAGACAGAGGCCCGCATCCCGACGGCGGCCAGCCAGGGCCGTCTGCCTGCGGTCGCAGCAGTGCCGCGTCAGCGCGCCTACACTGCCTGCATGAATCGCGCCGCCATCGAAAATTTTTTTGCCACCCTGCGCCAGGCCAATCCGCTGCCGGTCACCGAGCTTGAATACACCACGGTGTTTGAGTTGCTGGCTGCGGTGCTGCTGTCGGCGCAGGCCACCGACGTCAGCGTGAACAAGGCCACACGGCGGCTGTTCCCGGTGGCCAACACCCCGGCGAAAATTCTGGCACTGGGTTTAGAAGGGCTCGAGTCTTACATCAAGACCATCGGTCTGTACCGCAGCAAGGCGCGGCATCTGATGCAGACCTGCCAGATCCTGATCGATCAGCACGGCGGGCAGGTGCCGCGTGATCGGCCATCGCTGCAGGCCTTGCCTGGCGTGGGCCGCAAAACCGCCAATGTGGTGCTCAACTGCGCTTATGGCGAAGCGGTGATGCCGGTGGACACGCACATCTTCCGGGTCAGCAACCGAACCGGTCTGGCGCCCGGCAAGACGGTCGACGCGGTGGAGGCCCAACTGATGCAGCGCGTTCCACCGGCTTATCGGGTGCACGCGCATCATTGGTTGATTCTGCATGGCCGCTACATCTGCCAGGCCCGCAAGCCCCTGTGCTGGCAATGCGCGGTACGGCCTTACTGCGATTTCAAGCCCAAGACACCAGCGCCTTGACGCGAATGGGCTACAAGCGCGGCAACACCACCCAGCGTCCGTCCAATTCGCGGATGGTGATGCGCTGATCAAATACCGCCTCAATGGCGCGATGGCTGGCTCGATCGGCACAAGGTCCGTGATGCAGCAAGCGGCCAGCTTGCAACACCACCACGTCATCGGCCTGCAAGGCCATGCCGATTTCATGCAGCACACTAACCACCGTCCGGCCCTGCGCTTTCAGGCCTTGGGTCTGCTCCAGCCAGTCGACCTGATGCGGCGGATCCAGGTGCGACACAGGCTCATCCACCAGCAGCAGCGGCGCATCGACCGCCAGGGCGCGGGCCAGCAGCACACGCTGACGCTCGCCACCGGAGAGCTGGCCCAAAAGCCGATCGCGCCAGTCCCAGGCATGCGCCGCCTGCATGGCCGACTCCACCACCCGCCGGTCCTGCGGGCTGGGCGCGGCCAGCCAGCCTTGATGCGGCAGACGGCCGAGCATCACCACGTCGTAGACGCACAGGTCTTCGGGGACCGGCTCCATCTGGCCCAGCCACGACAAGCGACGCGCCCGCTGCTGGGCCGGCAGATCGGCAGGGGCTACGCCCTGCCAGAACACCTGGCCCTGATGCGGCAGCAGACCGGCCAGCGCGCGCAGCAAGGTGGATTTGCCCGCCCCGTTCGGTCCGACGATACAAGTCCACCGCCCCGCTGCCAGGCGCAGGTCGATGCCCGAGAGCACCTCGCGCCCACCCAGATACACACCCAGGCCTGTGGCCTCTATCGCCGCGGTCATGAAACCGCCCTCCGGTCCTTGCGCGACATACGCAGCAACAAATACGCGCCGCCCAAAGCGGCGGTGAGCAAACCCACGGGCAGGTCGTGGGGGCGCATCAGCGAGCGCGCCATGACATCGGCCAGCAACAACAGATTACCGCCCACGAAGGCCGACATGGGGATCAAGCGACGGTGAGTCGTTGGCGCCAGCGCACGCGCCAGATGCGGCGCGGCCAAGCCCACAAACGCAATCAGCCCCACCTGCGCCACGGCCGCGCCGGTGGCCAGCGCCAGCGCCAGCACCAGCACACATTGCGCAGCCACCACCGGCATGCCCAGGCTGCGGGCGGTGCTCTCACCCAGGGTCAGGGCGTCAAGCACGCGAGCCCAAGGCCAGGACAGAACCAGGCTGAGCAGCAGCGACGCTCCCATCACCGCACAGGTGGTCCAGCCCACAAGGCCGGTGCTGCCCAGCATAAAGGCCTGCATGCTGCGCAGCACCTCGGGCCGAAGCAGGCTGAGCCAGGAAGTCCATGCCCCGAGCATCACGCCCACAATCACGCCGGCCAGCAGCAGTCGCAAGGTGTGCTGCACGCCCCGCGAGAGCAACAGAGTGATCAGCACCGCAGCCATGGCACCCACGAAGGCCGCACCGGTCATGCCCAACTGCGACAGCCAGGGGATACCTAATCCTGCACCGGCGCCAAGCGCACTGAGGTAGAGGCAAACGCCCAGCGAGGCTCCGGGGGCACTGCCCAGGAGAAACGGATCGGCCAGAGGATTGCGGAACACGCCCTGCGCCAGAGCGCCGGCCAGGCCCAACAAAGCCCCCGCGAGCCAAGCACCCACCGAGCGCGGCAAGCGAATCTCCAGAACAATCTGCCAACTCTGCGGGTCCTGCCATGCCGCCCACGGTGCCTGCCAGCCTGTGCTGCCAGCCGCTGCACCCAACACAAGACCGATGGCCGCCAGCATCGGCAACACGGCCCACACGAATCGGCCGGTGCGCATCAGCGCTGCCCCCCGCTTTGCAGCAAGCAAGCGGCCAGCAGCTGTGCCGCCTCGGCCAGACGCGGGCCAGGACGCATCAAGATGTCCACCTCGGTCGGCGACAAGGCGCACACCCGGCCCTGCTGCACCGCGCGCAATTGCGCCCAACCGGGGCGCTGCAACATCGCATCGCGGCTTTCGCGACCGATGACGATGACATCGGGCTGAGCCCGAACCACAAATTCACTTTGAATTTGCGGAAAGGGGCCCAGATGGCCGGGCAGGATATTGCCCTGTCCCAAGCGGCTCAAGGTCTGTCCGATAAAGGAAGATTCACTGGCCCCATACGGCCCACTGCCCACCTCGACGTAGACCCGCTGACCCCGCAGAGCAGCCGGTACGCTGCGGGCGGCGGCGGCTACGGCCGCGTCCAGATCGCGCCAGATGGTCTGCGCTTGTTCGGCCGGCACCCGAAAAACCTGGGCCAGGGTGAGCAAGGTGCGCCTGACCTCGTCGTGGCTGCGCGGCTCCAGGGCCAGCACCGCAACGCCCAAAGACCGCAAACGCTGTTGACCCGGGCTTGAGACCGCCATCAGCACCAGATCGGGCCGCTGCGCCACCAGCGCCTCCAGGTTGACATCAAGGCCGCCGCCCAGGCGAGGCAGTTGCTGGACCGAAGCAGGCCAATTGGAATGACGATCCACACCCACCAGCCTTGAGCACTGGCCCAGCGCGCACACTGACTCAGTGAGCGCAGGCAACAAACTGACCACCCGCAACGGAGCGCGGTCCAGGCGCAGCAGTTGCTGCGCATCGTCGCGCACCTCAATAGGCTGAGCCTGAAGGGACAGCAGGCTCCCAGCGGCCAGCAACACCACCGCGCAGCGGAGCAGCTTCCTAAACATGCCGCTGCGCCCACTGCATCATGATGCGGTGCAAGTGGGCCACCCCATCGGTCAGGGCGGCCGGCCCCGGTTGCAGGATGTCGACCGATTTGATCTCAAAGAGCTGACCATCGCGCACCGCAGGAACGTCCTGCCAGCCGGGGCGCGCAGCCACCTTCTCGGGCCTGAACTTCTTGCCGCACCACGAACCAATGATGATGTCCGGCGCCCGCTCAATGATGCTGCGGCCCTCCGCGATGATGCGGTCCTTGCCCATGGGCGCCAGCGCCAGTTCTGGAAAGATGTCATCGCCGCCGGCAACCGTCATGAGCTCAGAGACCCAGCGTATGGCGCTGATATGCGGCTCGTCCCATTCTTCAAAGTAGACCTTCGGCCTGCGCTTGAACGCGGCGCTGCGCTCGGCCATGCCTTGCAAATTGGCACGCAGACCCGCGATGCGCTCTAGACCCTGGTCTGCCTCACCCACCAGAGCGGCGATCTGGTAGAGCATGGAAAAAATCTCATCGATGCTGCGCTGATTGAAGATGTGCACCGGCACGCCAGCCCGAATGAGCTGGGCGGCGATATCAGCCTGCAAGTCTGAAAAGCCGATCACGCAATCTGGCTTGAGCGCCAGGATCTTGTCGATCTTGGCACTGAGGAAGGCGCTGACCCGCGGCTTTTCCTGCCGAGCCTGCGGCGGCCGCACGGTGTAGCCCGAGATCCCCACAATGCGATGCTGCTGGCCGAGCGTATACAGCCACTCGGTGGGCTCCTCGGTCAGGCAGATGATGCGTTGAGGGGTCATGGCTCGATCAGGGCTGTTGCAGGTTCAAGGCCAGCCACAGGCTGCGACGCGGAGCGTTGTAACCGTAGGCAGTCTGGTAGACGCGGTCGGTCGCATTGTCCAGGCTTAGCCGCAGCTTGGCCTGCGGGCTCAAGGCATAAGAAGCCCCAAGATCGAGCAAGG
>JBILUT010000174.1:0-4368 GCA_044370875.1 Polaromonas sp.
CGCCAACTCAAGGTTGGTGGCGCGGATTTCCTCGACATAACTGAGGTACTGCCGCGTCACTGCGGCCATGGGGATGTCGAGGATGTTGAAGTTCTGCTTGCGAATGAGGTAGAGCAGCAGATCCAGCGGGCCTTCGAAGGCTTCAAGGAAAACACGCAGGGCATCGGGCGGGATGTATAGATCCTGCGGCAAGGCAAACAGCGGTTCGCCATAGAGCTTGGCCAGCGCCACTTGATCGATCACCTCGGGCATGGCCGGTATCACGGGTTCATCATCGGCCCCTGGTGTTGCCGCATGGACGGCCGGCAACGACAGCTCGTCCTGCAGCGGCAGCAGGCCGTCGGCTCCGGGTTGTGGACCCTGCGGGGTCTCGGTATTCACGAGGCGGTCGCTTGAACGCGTTTACCGGCTGTTGGGATGACCGCTGGTCTGATAGACGTAGGCCTTTTGCGCCACCCGGGCTTGCTTGAATTCGCTTTGCTCTTCGCGGTCGATGGCAGGCTCCCACCAGATCGAACGGCCCTGACGCTGCCTGGACTCGAGCTCTGGCTTGCTGCTCTTGAGCTGGTCAATGAACTCGGTGATGCCCGAGGTGTAGTGGGGGCGGCGAAATAGGGGCATGGCGTTGAATCAGGGTGGGGTGAGAGTCTGCCGGGATTTTAAGGTGAGGCCGGAGGCGTTCATGCAGAGGCGCACGGCGGCCTCAGCGTATGCGCAGGCCGGGCTGGGCGCCGGGCCAGGGCTCGAGCAGGTAGATACCCGGCTGGGCTTTTTCATCGCTGTGGCTGGCCGCCAGCACCATGCCTTCGCTGATGCCAAACTTCATCTTGCGTGGAGCAAGGTTGGCCACCATCACGGTGAGCTTGCCGCGCAGGTCCTCGGGCTTGTACATGCTCGCAATGCCTGAGAACACGTTGCGCAGGCGGCCTTCGCCCACATCGAGCGACAGTCGCAGCAGCTTGGTTGAGCCTTCCACGGGCTCGCATTCCACGATCCTGGCAATGCGCAGGTCGATTTTGGCGAAGTCGTCTATGGTGATGACGGGCGCGATGGGCTCGCCCCCCGGCTCACCCCCGCTCTCGGTAGCGGGCTGGGGTGAGGAATCTTCGGCCTTGGGCGCTTCGAACAGCGCTTCGAGTTGCTCGGACGTGACGCGCTGCATCAGGTGTTGGTAGGGGGCGATCGCCCCCACGTCCTGCGCATGGTCCCAGCGGTCGAGTTTTTGGCCGGTGAGTTTTTCCACCTCGCGCGCCAGGGCTGGCAGCACCGGCGCCAGATAGCGGCTGAGAATGGCAAAGGCATTGATGAGCACCGAGCAGACCTGGTGCAGCTTCTGGTTGTTGGCCTCGTCCTTGGCCAGCTCCCAGGGCTTGTTCTGATCGACATAGGCGTTGACCTGATCGGCCAGGGCCATGACCTCGCGGGTGGCTTTGCCGTATTCACGGCTGTCGTAGAGGTGGGCGATGGCATCGCCGGCTTCTCGCAGCGCGCGCAGCAGGGCAGCGCCTTGGGGGTCGAAGGCATGGGTGAGCCCGCCGCCAAAGCGCTTGGTCAGAAAGCCCGCCGCTCGGCTGGCGATGTTGATGTACTTGCCCACCAGGTCCGAGTTCACCCGCAACATGAAGTCTTCGGCATTGAAGTCCAGGTCTTCGTTGCGGGCGTTGAGCTTGGCCGCCAGGTAGTAGCGCAGCCATTCGGGGTTCATGCCCAGGCTCAGGTACTTGAGCGGGTCCAGACCTGTGCCCCGGCTCTTGCTCATCTTCTCCCCGTTGTTGACGGTCAGAAAGCCGTGCACAAACACGTGGTTGGGCACCTTGCGTCCTGAAAAATGCAGCATGGCTGGCCAGAACAGGGTGTGGAAGGTGATGATGTCCTTGCCAATGAAGTGAATCTGCTCAACCGCCGGATCGGCCATGAAGGCGCTGTAGTCGCGCCCGCTCTTGTCGAAGTAATTTTTCAGCGAGGCCAGATAGCCAATCGGCGCATCAAGCCAGACGTAGAAATACTTGCCCGGCGCATCTGGAATCTCGATGCCAAAGTAGGGCGCGTCGCGCGAGATATCCCAGTCGCCCATTTTGGGCTTGCCGTCCTCGCCGGGAGCGATCCATTCGCTGATCTTGTTGAGCACCTCAGGCTGCACTGCACCGCTGGTGGTCCAGCGTTGCAGAAACTCGATGCAACGCGGGTCGGAAAGCTTGAAGAAAAAGTGGTCTGACTGCCGAAGCACCGGCTGCGCCCCCGACAGGGCCGAGTAGGGGTCCTTCAGTTCAGTGGGCGCGTACACCGCGCCGCAAGCCTCGCAGTTGTCGCCATATTGATCGGCCGCGCCACATTTGGGGCACTGGCCCTTGATGAAGCGATCGGGCAAAAACATGTTCTTCTCGGGATCGAAGAACTGTTCGATGGTGCGCGTTTCAATCAGGCCCGCTTTCTTGAGGTCGCGGTAAACGTCTTGCGCCAGTGCGTGATTCTCAGGCCCGTCGGTGGAGTGCCAGTTGTCAAAACCGATGTGAAAGCCGTCCAGGTAGGGCTTGCGCCCAGCGGCGATGTCGGCCACAAACTGCTGTGGGCTCAACCCGGCTTTTTCGGCGGCGATCATGATCGGCGCGCCGTGTGCGTCGTCGGCACACACGAAATGAACCTCGTGCCCCAGCATGCGCTGAAAGCGCACCCAGATGTCGGCCTGAATGTATTCCATGATGTGGCCGATGTGGAAGCGGCCATTGGCATACGGCAGGGCGGTGGTCACGAAGAGACGGCGGGGGGTCATGCTATTGGGGTGGGGAGGGGCCGCCAGAGCACCCCGGGTGCTGCTAGAGACGGCGACCCGCGATTTTATGCGGGCCCCGACAAGAGCCGGGTTTGATGGCCTGGGCGCTGGCATCGCAGGTCACGCTGCACTCGGCGGGTGCGCGCTACCGACCAGTGCGCGGGGTCTGCGTGGTGGGTGATGTCCTTGCGTCGTTCGGGATCGGCCTACTGCCTTGTTTCAGGCTACCATCCCTCAAGGAGTAAACCTTTTGCCCATGAATACTTTTCCCTCTCATGAGCGCAGCGCATAAGGACCCAAAGACCGTTGCTGCGGTTCCCCTCGAGCTTGTGCGGCAGTCTGCCCGTCGAGCCGGTCGACTCAAAGGTCGGCAAGCCGACGAGCAGTCAGTGCGCGAGGTCCGTGACCTCATCGGTCAGCCCGCTGAAGGCGCCTTGCGCCGTGACCTGCTGATTGAGTACCTGCACGCGCTCAACGATCGGTATCAGGCTTTGCATGAGCGGCACCTGGTCGCCTTGGCCCGCGATATGCGGCTGTCAATGGCCGAGGTCTATGAGGTGGCCAGCTTCTATCACCACTTCGAGATCCTGCCCGAGGGCGAGCAAGCCGCCCGGCTGACGGTGCGTGTTTGCGAGGGGCTTTCCTGTGAAATCGCGGGCGCGCGCGACTTGCTCTCGCGTTTGCCCGGGCTGCTGCCCTCTGATGTGCGGCTGGTGGCTGCGCCCTGCATCGGACGCTGCGAACAGGCGCCGGCAGCCCAGGTCGGCCAGCGGGCCCTGCCCTGCGCCAGCGTGCCGGCCCTGGTGCAGGCCTGCAGCGCTGATCAACCCAGCCTGCCATCGCTTACCGCACACATCGGCTACGACGCTTACCGCGCTGCGGGCGGCTATGAGCTGGTCCGGCGTCTGGCCTTGGGTCAAGAAGACCCTCAAGGCGTGATGCAGACCCTGGAAGACGCAGGCCTGCGCGGCTTGGGTGGCGCAGGCTTTCCGGCCGGGCGCAAGTGGCGCATTGTGCGGGCGCAGCCGTCCCCCCGCCTGATGGCGGTCAATATCGACGAGGGTGAGCCGGGCACTTTCAAGGACCGCACTTACCTTGAGCATGATCCGCATCGCTTTCTGGAAGGCATGCTGGTGGCGGCGCAGGTGGTGGGCCTAGAGGCCTGCTACATCTACCTGCGTGACGAGTACCACGAGGCCCGGCATATGCTGGCCGGTGAGATTGCCCGGCTCAAGGCCGATCCGCCCTGTCCCCTGCCGCACATCGAATTGCGGCGTGGCGCTGGTGCCTATATTTGCGGCGAAGAGTCGGCCATGATCGAGAGCATTGAGGGCAAACGTGGCGAGCCGCGCCTGCGGCCACCCTACATCGCTGAAGTCGGCCTGTTTGGTCGGCCGACGCTGGCGCACAACCTTGAAACCCTGCACTGGGTGCGAGAGATCGTCGAGCGCGGGGCAGCGTGGTTCACTGCTTTCGGTGCCAATGGCCGCAAGGGCCTGCGCTCGTTCAGCGTGAGCGGTCGTGTGCGCCAGCCGGGCGTCAAGCTGGCGCCGGCCGGTATCACCCTGCGAGAGCTGGTGGACCAATATTGCGGCGGT
>JBILUT010000003.1:0-15189 GCA_044370875.1 Polaromonas sp.
AGCCCGTAGCGGGCTTTTCGATGGCGCGGACTGCGGCCTGCGGGAAGTGGGCCTTGGCCTGCTCCTCGAAGACGGTCCCCAGCGAAACGGCAATGGTGTTGCCGCTGCGGTTGAGGTCGGCCCAGCCGCTGATTCTGGCCGCATCGGCCTTGCGGATCACCGGAACGGTTCCCGCTTCAATGTAGGGGTCGGAGAAAGCCACCGTTCTGGCTCGGGCCATGCTTAGCGAGGCGCCCGAAAAGATGTCATAGCGATTGGCCGTGATGCCGGCAACCAGAGTGGCCCACTCGGCCGGTACCCATTCAACTTTGACGCCCAGATCTTTGGCCAACTGCTCCATCGCCTCGATATCGAAGCCCCGGTAGCTGTTGGTGGCGGCATCACGGATGGACATCGGGTTGAAGTCTCCGGTGGTGCCCACACGCAGCGTGCCGCGCTCGAGGATGGTTTGCAAGCGGCTCTTGGCCGGGGCGGACTGGGCCAGGGCGGTGTTGCTAAAGGCCACCAGGCCGCACAGGGCCATGGCCAGCAGAGTCTTGAAAAATTTCATGGGGCACCTTTCAGGGGTGGAGACAAGGACGATTTTGCGCCCGATGCGGGCAGTTTTGACGCCACTGACGCGGCGATGGCGAACAACGCGTGGGAGATCGTAGCAGTTTCGTTCCACCCCGGTTTGACAGGGCTGCCGATAGTCGCCTGGGCCGCCTTGACATTCGATCGGCCGCGGCAGAAGGGCTCAAGGCCGTCCGTTACAGTTGCGTGGTGCGGGTGGCCTCTGTTGCTAGCCGGGCGACTCCGGTGTTCATCCATCGTGCGTTACAGCTTCCTCCAACTTTTCAAACAAGGACTTCGAGGCCATCGGGGTTGGCCACGGGCCTGGCGTGCGGCGCAGCCTCAGCGCAGCTACGAGGCGGTGGTGATAGGCGGCGGCGGACATGGCCTGGCCACGGCCTGGCATCTGGTGCGCGATGAGGGGCTGCGTCGGGTGGCCGTGCTCGAGCGCGACTGGCTCGGCGGCGGCAACACCGGGCGCAATACCACGGTGATTCGGTCCAATTACCTGCGCGAGCCGGGGATACGTTTTCAGGATGAAAACCTGCGACTTTGGCAAGACCTCAGTGCCCGGCTTGATTTCAATCTGATGGTCAGCCAGCGCGGCCAGGTCGAAATCATCCAGACTTGGGCCAAGTTGCGCGATGCGCGCCGGCGGTTGCACACCATGCGCCTGGTTGGCGCCGACTACGACCTGCTCGATGTAGAAGCGGTCTATCGCCTGCTGCCGATGTTGCGGCGGGATCCCGATATGCGACTGCCTGTGCTAGCCGGTGCCTGGCAGGGCCGGGCGGGTACGGTGCGGCACGATGCCGTAGCTTGGGCCTATGCGCGGGTGGCCAGTGCGGCCGGAGTCGACCTGATCGAGAACTGCGAGGTCACCGGCATCGAACTGGCACACGGGCAGGTGCAGGCGGTGCAGACCAACCGCGGCCGCATCCTCACCGATCGACTCGGACTGGCGGTGGCCGGCTCCACCCCCCGCCTTGCGCGAATGGCAGGGTTGCGCTTGCCGCTGGAGACCCTGACCTTGCAGGCCTTCGTGTCCGAGCCGCTCAAGCCCATGCTTGATGTCATCGTTTCCTGTCCTGCGCTGGGCATTTACTTCAGCCAGTCGGACAAGGGCGAACTGGTGATCGGCGGCGGCCCGGATGCGGGCTTGTCTTGGACGCAGCGTGGCCAGCACGGGGTGATTGAGGAGTGCGTAGCCAGCCTGCTTGAATTGTTTCCGGCCCTTGCGCGTGTCAAATTGCTGCGCACCTGGGGGGGTGCGATTGATTTGTCGGCAGATACCAGCCCCATCCTGTCGACCACGCCGGTGCGGGGGCTGTGTGTCAGTGCCGGCTGGGGCTCGGGCGGTTTCAAGTCGATTCCGGCGGGGGGGCGCAGTCTTGCGGGCCTGATGGCCCGTGGGCAGGCCGACCGTTTCGCGGCGCCGTTCTCCCTGGAGCGGTTTGCCAGCGGGCGTCTGCTGTTCGAGACGGCCAGCGCATCCAATCGTTTTTAGACACTGCGTATGTTGCTCATTCCTTGTCCCTTCTGTGGTCCGCGTAACGAACAGGAATTTGTCTGCGCCGGCGAGGTCTCTGAACGGCCGACGCAGGCGCAGACGCTGGACGATGCGGCTTGGGGCGATCACCTCTACCACCGCGACAACCCTGATGCACCGGTGGCCGAGCGCTGGTGGCATGTGCACGGTTGCAGGGCCTGGCTGACGGTGCAGCGCGATCCGCACACCCAGCAGATCGTCAGCTGCTCCGCGCAGGTGTCCTCATGAGCGGCTGGCGTTTGCCCCAGGGTGGCCGGCTGATCCAGCGCAACCGTGTGCTTGGCTTTCAGTTTGAGGGCCGGGCCTTTCAGGGGTTTCAGGGTGACACCCTGGCCTCGGCCTTGTTGGCCCAAGGCCAGGGTTTGCTGGCGCGCAGCTTCAAGTACCACCGGCCGCGAGGCCTGCTGGCGGCAGGCTGGGAAGACCCATGCGCCTTCGTCGAGTTGCGATCCCCACGGACTGAGCCCAGCGTGCTGGCCACGACTGAGCCTCTGGTGGAAGGTTTGCAGGCCTGGGGTCAGCATGGCTGGCCCAGCTTGCGCCTTGACCTCTTGGCCCTTTTTGATGGGCTGTCGGCCTGGTTGCCTGCGGGCTTTTATTACAAAGCCTTTAAATCGCCGGCTTGGGCCTGGCCGTGGTTTGAGCGCGCGCTGCGTCACGCAGCGGGCTTGGGCCGCATGCCGGACGAGCCCCCTGCGGCCTCGCAACATGGATACGAGAGGCGCTTTGCCCACGCCGATGTGCTGGTGGTGGGTGCCGGCGTGGCAGGCCTTTGGGCTGCGCATGCCTTGGGCCAGACCGGGGTGCGGGTGATCTTGGCAGACGATGCGCCGCAGCCCGGTGGCCGCTGGCTCGACCGACCGGTCGGTAGCGTGATGGATGCGTGGATCGACCACACGGTGCAGGCGCTGGACGCGCTGCCCAATGTCCGGCGCTGGCCGATGACCCAGGTGGTCTCGCGCTACGACCATGGCTTGTGGATGGCCATCGATCGCAGCCGGCCCGGGCGTGAGCGCCTTTGGAAGATACGCGCTTCACACGCATTGCTGGCCACGGGTCAAATCGAGCGGCCGTTGTTGTTTGCCGATAACGATCGTCCCGGCATCATGCTGGCCAGCGCGGTCAGCCGTTACTTGCACCGCTGGGGCGTAGCGGCTGGACGTCGCATGGTGCTGGCCACCAACAACGATGCGGCTTGGAGCAGTGCCTTTGAGGCGCATAAGGCCGGCATCAAGGTGCAGGCGGTGGCCGATCTGCGGACGCAGGTGCATTCTGATTTGCTCGAGCGTGCCCGTGCGCTGGGTTTGCGGGTGGAACTCGGTGCGCGACCCGTCTCTGTCAGGGGCCGGCAGGCCGTGCGCGAGGTGACTGTGGATCTTGCTTCAGGCCAGCGCCAGTGTTTCGAGGCCGATGTGTTGGCCGTCTCGGGGGGATGGACTTCAGCCCTGGCCCTCCATGCGCAAGGCGGCGGTCGCAGCCGGTATGACACCACCTTGCATGGCATGGTGCCCGACGGTGCGAGCACCCAGGCCCTGAGTGTGGGGGCGGCCACCGGCGTGCAGTCAACACCCGCCGTGTTGGCCAGTGCGGCGCAGGGGGCCGAGCAAGTGGCGCTGGCCTTGGGCCTGCGGCTGCCCAAGGCAATCGGTCCGGATCTGCCCGCTGAGCCCTGCGGCTGCAGTGCCATCGAACTCAAAGGTCTGAGCCGGGGCCGCGTGTTTGTCGATGGGGCCAGTGATGTCACCCTGGACGATCTGCGGTTGGCGCAGCAGGAGGGTTACGAGGCCACCGAGCATCTCAAGCGCTACACCGCACTTGGCATGGGGCCCGATCAGGGGCGTCTATCGGCGCTCAATGGCGCAGTGCTGATGGCTCAATTGCGCGGGCTCTCGCCGGGCGACCTCGGGCCCACGCGCCTGCGGCCCCCCTACACCCCGTTGCCCTTCGGGGCAATTGCCGGTGTCGATCCAGGCCCGCTGATCCGCCCGGTGCGACGCACGCCGATAACTGACTGGCATGAGCGGCAGGGGGCGGTCATGTATGAATCGGGCCAGAACTGGCGTCGGCCGGGCTATTACCCGCGCGCTGGCGAGAGCCTGCCGCAGACCCTGGAGCGCGAAGTCCGCGCCTGCCGTGAGACGGTGGCCTTGTATGACAGCTCGCCACTGGGCAAGTTTGAAATCAGCGGGCCGCAGGCCATCGATCTGCTTGAACACATGTACACCTGCAGGGTCAGCGATCTGTCGCCCGGGCGGGGGCGCTATGCCGTCATGCTCCGCGAGGATGGCCGCATCTTCGACGATGGCACCGTGTTTTGCGTCGAGCCGCAGCGCTGGTGGGTCACCACCACCAGCGGTCAACCGCAGGCGGTGCATGCGGCCCTGGAGTCGGCGCTGCAGGTGCACTTCAAGGGCCAGCTAGAGGCCTTCGTGACCCCGGTCACCGATCAGTGGGCGGCGTTGGTGGTGTGCGGCCCGCTCGCCCGCGAGCTGCTGCAGGCCTGCGGCTGCAACCTCGACTTATCGCGCAGCGCCTTCCCCTTCATGACCTTGCGCGAGGCGGAGCTGGGTGGTTTTGCGGTACGTATGTTTCGGGTCAGCTTTACCGGCGAACTCAGCTTTGAGCTTCATGTGCCGGCCCGCCGAGCCCTGGCTTTGTGGACCCTGTTGCTGGACAAGGGCAAGCCCCTGGGCTTGGCGGTCATCGGCTCTGAGGCCAACCATGTGCTTCGGGTCGAGAAGGGTTTCATATCGGTGGGGCACGAGGTCGACGGCTGCGTCAATCCACTGGACCTGGGTCTGGCCTGGGCGGTGCGCATGGACAAGAACGACTTTGTGGGCAAGCGCTCCTTGCAGCGCGATCTGGCGCGACCCCAGGGGCGGCCCCAGCTTGTGGGCCTGCTGGTTGAGGCCGGTGAGGTGCCGCTGGAGGAGGGGGCGCAGATTTTGAAGGTCGACCTGGACATGGATCCGCAATCTGCAAGGGCCCTTGATCAGGCCAGCGCTGGCTTTGTGACTGCCAGCGTTTTTAGCCCAAGCCTGCAGCGGGCGGTGGCGTTGGCGCTGCTGGAGGACGGAGCCGCTCGGCATGGACAGATGCTGTGGGTGACCGCCATGGCGCCCTCAGGTCTGACCCGAAGGCCGGCCCGGGTGGTACCCCCCGTCTTTGTCGATCCCCAGGGAGGGCGCATGCGTGGCTGATCAGGTGACCAGGCCTGTCAAACAAGGTTCTCTCTTCTGCTTGAGGGCCAGGCCGCAGCCTTGGCTGGACGCGCTGGTGGCTGGTCTTGCCGGCTTGCCAACAAGCCGCAGATTGCAGGCTAAAGAGCAGGATGCGTTGTGGATGCGCCTTGGCCCCGATGAGTGGTGGTGCTGGGCAAAGGGCGGTGATACCCGCGATTGGCCCGACCGCGTGCGGCAGGCTGCCGGAACGCATCATCACGCGCTTGTCGATATCAGCGATGCCTACCAGGCCATCGAAGTGCATACAGCGGCCCACGCCTTGCTCTCGCAGGGCTGCGAACTAGACCTGGAGCGCCTGCCCGCTGACTTTGCAGGGCGCACTCGCTGCGCGGCCTTCACCGTGGTGGTGTGTCCGTTCAGCAGCGGGGCGCTTCTATGGGCTGAAGCGAGCCTGGCTCAAAGCTTGGAGCGGTGGCTGGATCGGGCTGCTGTGTTTGCGCGGGACTGACGAAGTCCCGCGATTGATCTGCTTGCCTTGGGTTCAAGACCCGCCTTAAACAGAACGGGTGATGCCCCCATCCACCCGGATATTCTGACCGGTGATGTAGCCCGCGCCGTCTGACAGCAAGAAAGCAATGGTGGCGGCGATTTCATCGGCGCGGCCGTAGCGCTTCATGGGCACGCTGTCGCGGCGGGCCTCGGTGGTCGGCAGGCTGTCGATCCATCCGGGCAGTACGTTGTTGATACGAACGTGTTGCGAGGCATAGGTGTCGGCAAAGATCTTGCAGAAACTGGCCAGCCCAGCCCGAAACACCGCCGAGGTGGGAAACATTTCCGAGGGCTCGTGCACCCAGGCCGTACTGATGTTGACGATGGCCCCGCCACCCTGGGCCGCCATGAGGGGGGCTACCAGCCGGATGGGCCGTACCGCACTGAGAAAGTAGATGTCCATGCCTTTGCGCCAGTCCTCATCGCTGATCTCAAGGATGGGCGCGCGCGGGCCGTGGCCAGCCGAGTTGACCAGCGCGTCAATGCGGCCAAATCGCTGCAGGGTCAGATCGACGATCCGCTGCACGTCGTCGTTGGATTGGTTCGAGCCGGTGACGCCGACCCCGCCCAGGGATTGGGCCAGCGCCTCACCCTTGCCGGACGAGGACAGGATGGCGATACGGTAGCCGTCATCGGCCAAACGCTTGGCCGCTGCAGCACCCATGCCGGATCCTCCGGCAGTGATCAGCGCAACTTTTTCTACGGACATAAAGGCTCCAGATTTCTAGGGGCGGGCGGTCACGATCTGCGCAGCGCCCTCGGCTTGCACCCGTTCGGCCAGGGTTTTGCGGAAACGGCTGGCGGCGGTATCGAGCAGCAGGCCGATGTTGGGCGTTCGTTTGTTCTTCATGCCCTGGTGGACCGCTTCGAGGACGAGCCGATCTTCCTCGAAGGCCGCTTTGGCCCCCGCGGCAATCTGTTCGGTCAGGGCCTGATCGTGCGCATCGGTGTTGCGGTGCTGCAGCCAGAAGTACAGCGTGGAGTCTCCATCGATCGGGGTGAGAAAGTTGTACGAGACCATGCGGTAAATGCGCGGGTCGTCGCCCACGTCCGGGCCGCCCAGACCGGCTGGCGCGAAGATGCTGCGGTTGATCGCGACGGAGGGCAGGCGCACCTCGTAGTGCTGCAGGCGGTCTACCGGGCCTGAAAATTTGAGCAGCGGGGCATAAAAGGGGGGCGGGGTCTGCCCGTACATCCAGCGGCTGCAGATCACGCCCTCATCGCTGCTCTGAATGTTGAGCGGCGTGTCCTCGGTGCCCGATGCGGCGAAGGAGTTGCGGTGCACCCAAGCCACATGCGAGGGGTCGAGCAGGTTATCCACCAGCCAGAGGTAGTGGCATTTGCACAGCAGGCTATCGCCGGTGGTCAGGTGCCAATCGGGGTGGCTGTGGTTCTCGATCTCGATCACTCGATGGTGTTGGGCCTGTTCGGCCTCGCCCATCCATATCCACAGCAGGCCATAGCGGTCTTGCACCGGATAGCTGCGCACCTTGGCACCGGCCGGTATACGGGCCTGAGTGGGGGCTGCGATGCACTGGCCGCAGTCATTGAACGTCAGCCCGTGATAGCCGCATTCAATGGCATCGCCAACCAGCCGGCCCATGGACAGTGGCAGCTTGCGGTGCGGACAGGCGTCTTCAAGGGCTACCGCCTGGCCGTCCTCGCGCCGGTACAGCACGAGGTCTTCGCCAAGCAGCCGCACAGCACGCATCTGCCGGCCGACCTCTTTGGACAGGCTGGCCGCATACCAGGCGTTGCGCAGAAATTGCGGTTGTTGCGTCACTTCAAGGGGGGACATGGGAGCATTATTTCAGGACTCATCGGTGGGGCCTTCACACTTGCGTAGCGGGCCCAGCCAATCCGGCGGGCGGCCCGAACTCATAGGAGCCCATGTCCACTTCAAGGGCGTGATCGAGAAACAGCCGCCGGCCGGCATCACTGCCCGCTGCACCCGCGGCCACCATCAGCGGAATGAGGTGGTCCTCGCGGGGGTGGGCCAGACGCGCCTGTGGACCGGTGGTCCAGTCGATCAGCTTGGCGCGGCGTTGCTCAGGGTCTGGCTCGCTGACGGTTCGAGCCAGAAATTGCTCGAACGCCTGTGCCACCGCAGTGGCGGCGCTACTGCCGAAGCCGCGCATGTCGTGGTAGGTCAGGCCGCTACCAATGATGAGCACGCCTTCCTCGCGCAAGGGAGCCAGGGCCTGGCCAGCTCGGAAGTGATCGTCTGGATCGTAGCCCTGCTTGAGTGAGAGCATCACCACCGGCATGTCGGCCTGCGGGTACATGCAGTGCATCGGCACGAAGACGCCGTGGTCAAAGCCCCGCAGCTCGTCGCTTCGGCAGGGCAGACCGACATCGGCCAGCAGCGCGGCCACCCGCGAGGCCAGCGCCGGATCTCCTGGGGCCGGGTAACGTATCTCGTAGGTGTGGGCCGGAAAGCCGTAGTAGTCGTATTCCATGCCGGGGTGTTGTGCACTGGAGACGGCAAAGGTCTCGCTCTCCCAGTGTCCGCTGATCATCAATACCGCTCGCGGCGGCTGCGGCCACCGCGCTGGCAATGCGGCCAGCTCACGCTCGGTCCGCGCGAACAGGCCGCGCATGCCATCGACCCAGGGCCAGGGTCCGCCGCCATGAGAGAGGAAGTAAGTGGGAAGTTTCACGGTTGCACAGCAGTTTGATGGGCTGATCGGATGCCCGAGTTTCGCTCATTTGTTCTATTGACAGGACAAATGCTCCAAGGGAAGATGCCTTTCTTTCTCCTTTATCGTCATTTCCATGGAACTGTCTGACAAAAGCGCTCGCCAGCTGTTTGCGCAGGTCAAGGCCAATCCGACGCGCAAGCGCTTTGGTTTCGGCAAGATGCCCGCGCTGATCAACATCGACCTGCAGAAGGCTTACACCTGCGTGGGCGAGTTTGCCACCGCTTACGAAACCGATTCGCGCCAGCTGGAGTACGTCAACCAGCTGGCCCAGGCCTTTCGCGACAAAGGTTTCCCAGTGGTTTGGACCTATGTGGCCTACATGGACTCCGGCGAGGATTGCGGGGTCTGGGGCACCCGAACCAACACACCCGACTCGCTGCAGAACATCAAGGTGGGTAGCCGCCGGGCCGAGTTTGACGACCGCCTGCAAATTGATCGGCAGCGCGACATCATCATCAACAAGCGCATGGCCTCGGCCTTTTTCGAGACGAATCTGGGTTCCATCTTCACTTTCCATGGCGTGGACACCTGCGTCATCACCGGGGGATCTACCTCGGGCTGTGTGCGTGCAACGGTGGTGGACAGCCTGCAGCGCAGCTTCAGAACCATCGTGCCGGAGGAGTGTGTGGCCGACAAGCACGAATCGCCGCACTTTGCCAACCTCTACGACATGATGCTCAAGTACGCCGATGTGCTGTCCATCGGAGAAACGCTCGAGCAGCTCTCTCGCGTGCCTGCCCGCGGGGGGCGGCCTTGAGCGCCTTGCCCACCCGGCGCGACCCGGGCTTCTACGACTATCTGCCCTACGACCAGCGGCCGGTGATTCGTTGGCCCGGCGGGGCTCGGGTGGCTTTCTGGGTGGCACCCAATGTCGAGTTCTATGAGCTCAACCCGCCGCGCAATCCGGCGCGAGCCCCCTGGGCCCGTCCTGCCCCCGATGTGCTGAACTATTCCTACCGTGACTACGGCAACCGAACCGGCTTTTGGCGCATGCTTGATGTGATGAAGCGCTGCAACATGCGCGGTAGCGTCTCGCTGAACGTGGCCATGTGCGAGCACCATCCCGAGGTGATACGTGCCTGTGCCGACGAAGGTTGGGAGTTTTATTCCCATGGCACCTACAACACCCGCTATCTGATGGGTATGGATGAGGCCCAGGAGCGGCAGGTGATTCAGGACTCGATCGACACCATCAAGAATCACACGGGCCAAAAGCTCGATGGCTGGCTGGCCCCAGCACTGACCTATACGCCCAACACCATGGATCTGGTGGCTGAGATGGGCTTGACCTATGTCTGCGATCTGTTCCATGACGACCAACCCGGGCCGGTGAAGGTCAAGCAGGGGCGCCTGACCAGCATTCCCTACTCGCTGGAGATGAATGACACCATCGTCTACAACGTCAATCTGGTTTCGCCGCGTCGCTATGGCGATATCCTCAAGCGTCAATTCGACCGCCTATATGCCGAAGGTGAGCGATCGGGCACGGTGATGTGCATCCCGCTGCACCCTTACCTGATCGGACAGCCCTATCGGCTGGCCGCCTTCGAGGAGGCGTTGGACTACATCACCCGCCATGACAAGGTCTGGTTGGCCACCGGCCGGGAGATTGCGCAGTATTTCAATGAGCACTACCACGCCGCCTTTATGGGTGCGGCTCACCCGGTGGGAGAGGCACCATGAGCGGCAGTAAGCCCTTGCCCGAGGACTATCTGTCCTATCCGCTGCGCCGTTATGGCATGGACCATGACCGCTATGACTGGTCGATGCTGCCGCGCCGCAAGCCGGTGATCTGGCCGCAGGATGCTCGCATTGCGCTGTGGGTGGTACCGGCGCTGGAATGGTTTCCGCTGAATATGGCTGGTGTGCCTTTCAAGCCGCCGGGGGCCATGCAGACGGCCTATCCAGACCTGCGTCACTACACCTTGCGCGATTACGGCAACCGGGTGGGTATCTTTCGCATCATGGAGGCGCTGCAGGTCCATGGCATTGCGGCCACGGTGGCGGTGAATGCGGCTGTGGCAGTGCGCTATCCAGCGCTCTTGCAGCGCTGTGTCAGCCTGGGCTGGGAGGTCATGGGACATGGCCTGGACATGGACCATCTGCATCACGGCGGCCTGGACCCGCAAGAGGAGGGGCGCTGGATCAGTCAGAGCCTGGAGATCTTGCGCAAGGCCAGTGGTCAGGCGGTACGGGGGTGGTTGTCGCCGGCCAAGTCCGAATCCTTCAAGACTTTGGATCTGCTCGGGCAGGCCGGACTCGACTATGTGTGCGACTGGGTCAACGACGACATGCCCTACGCCATGCGCACCGACAGCGGACCGATCGTGGCGATGCCCCATCCCATTGACGTCGATGACTACACCATCTTGGTGAACAACCACCACACCGAGGATGATTTTCGTGACCAGCTGATCGATCACTTTGATGTGCTCTACCGGGAAGCTCGTCCCGGACAGGGGCGCATCATGGCGATTTCATTGCATCCCTGGGTCATCGGCCAGCCCTATCGCATCGGTGCTCTGCAAGAGGCGCTCTCTCACATCATGAAGCACCGCGGTGTCTGGGCCGCCACGGGTTCGCAGATCCTCGACGCGTGGCAAGCGCAGCAGGCTTGAATGTCGGGCCACCCCCGCCTACTTTTTGCCACCGGCTGTCCCCAGGTGGGGTCAGCCCTGGCGCCGCCGCATCGTCTCGCCCAGGTCGTTCCAGACATCCTGCCGCGCAATCAGCCCGCCGGCGACCTCAAACCGGTCGATGAAGCGGATGCCCGAGAACTCGGTACCGTCGAGCCAGACGCCCTCGAGGGTGCCGCTGCAGTAGACCACCGTGCCGTCCTCACCCCAACATTCGTCGATGCGCTCAAACTGTTTGCCGATGCGGCTGTAGCGGGTCTTGGCCCAGTCCAGCAGTTCGGCGAAGTCGTGCATCGGCGGGGCGCCCGGGAAGGTCATCACAAAGTCCGGCGCCAGCAGTTTGCGGGCCGCTTCCAGGTCGCGCACCTGCATACGTTGCAAAAAGTGCCGCACCAGCGCGCTGGCATCAGGCAACTCGGGGCCTCCGGCGGTGAAGCGTTTGCCATCGCGCTGGTAGGTGGCAGCCTCCTGCACAAAAACGGTGGTCCCCGCGCTGGAGGCGGCTATCACCGAGCGCACGCTGCGCGCGGCGCGCTCAACCAGGCGCTCGTGCGCCTGCGCGCTGTAGCCGGGCAACAGGGTGATCGAGACGACAGGCATCGGGCAGGTCCTCGCTGGTTGCTAAAACGGCCCGATTGTGCCGCCTTGCGGTGCGCGGGCGCTTCGCCAGTCGGGGGCTGGGGGTTCTGCCCATGAGCCCGATTGCCGGGGAGGACCGGATCGCCTATTCGGCCCTGCCCGAGCGCAAGCCTTTGCGCTGGCCGCAGCGGGCGCGGGTGGCGGTGTGGATCGCGCCCAACATCGAGCACTACGAATACCTGCCCGAGCAGATCAGGGTGCGCAACCCCTGGCCACGGGTACCGCATCCGGATATTTTGGGCTACGGCTTGCGCGACTATGGCAACCGGGTGGGTGTTTGGCGTCTGATGGATCTGTTCGACCGGCTGCATCTGCCCGTCACCGTATCGCTGTCGATGTCAGTGCTCGATCTGTATCCCGAACTGGCTGATGCGATGATGGAGCGCCAATGGGAATTCATGTCGCACGGGCTTTTCAACACCCGCTACCACTGGGGCATGAATGAAGACGAGGAGCGTGCGGCCATCGAGACATGCCAGCAGATTCATCGGCGCCACACCGGTCGGCAGCTAGAGGGCTGGTTTTCGCCGGCCGCCTCCAACACCTTGCTGACCCCCGATCTGGTGGCTGAAAGTGGCATCAAGTACCTGTGCGACCTCTATCACGATGACCAGCCGACGCCGGTTCGGGTGCGCGCGGGCGAATTGATCAGCCTGCCCTATTCGATGGAAATCAATGACAGCATCGCCTGGCGCCGCGGTCAGGAAGCGCAGGCCTTCGAGCGCAAGATATGCGACGAATTTGATGTGTTGTACGAAGAGGGACTGGAACACGGCCGCGTGATGAATATCGCGGTTCATCCCTTCATCATGGGACAGCCGCATCGCATAGCAGCTCTGGAGCGGGCACTGACCTACATCGCCGGGCATGCCGACGTCTGGTTTGCCACCGGGTCGCAGATTGTGGATTGGTACAGACAGCAAAGGCAGAAGGGGCTGGCATGAGCGCATCTCAGGACTACATACGCGACTACATGAGCGAGCCGGTGATCGACGCCGCAGGTGCTGCGCTGGTCGTCATCGACATGCAATATGCCACTGGCTCCCGGCAAGGTGCCCTGGGGCGTTCGCTTCAGGCCCAGGGCTCGACGGTGGGGGATTACCGCTTTGCCCGTATCGAGGGCACGGTACTGCCCCATGTGCTGATGCTGCGCGCGCATTTTCATCGCCTGGGACGACCGGTGCTTCATGTCACTCTGGGCTCGGCCTTGCCTGATGCCAGCGATGCGCCGCGCCACATGCGCAAGCTGCTGGCCACGTGCCGCAACCATGTCGGTAGCCGCGAGCATGAGATTTTGGATGAACTCAAGCCGGTGGCTGGCGAGCATGTGCTGCGAAAGACCACCGTGGGTGCGTTTGCTTCCACCGCCATCGACAGCCTGCTGCGATCCCTGAAGGTCGACCAGCTCTACATGGTCGGGGTGTCCACCAACATGTGCGTGGAGACCACGGCTCGCGAGGCGGCCGATCGGGGCTACCAGGTCACGCTGGTGGAAGATGGCTGCGGCACCACCTTCGAGGACTTGCATCAGGTGACCATGCGTAATTTCCAGCGATTATTCGGACGGGTGGCCAGTACGCAGCAGGTCATCGCCGAGCTGAAGGAGGCAGCATGACGCAGCGTGTGCTGGTGATCGTGCCATTCGCGATGTCGCCGGAGAACCTGGCGCTGCGGCAGGCGCAACTGCAGGGCCTGGAGCTGTCCTCTCGCCTCCAGTTTGAGTTCAGGCCGGTCAAGGCTGGACCGGTCAACTATTCAAGCCATCATGACTTCGTGCTGGCCGATACGGCCAACTTTGAGGCCGGTTGCCGAGCCCAGGATGAAGGCTATTCGGCCGTCTGCGTTGACACCATGAGTGATTCGGGTGTGGCAGCGCTGCGTTCGGTGCTCGATATCCCGGTGTTCGGTCCCGGCAAGGTGTCCATGTTGGCGGCTTTGATGCTGGGCGATCGTTTTTCGATTTTGACCATGGCCAGCCGATGGAAGCCGCTTTACAAGAAGGCGCTCGACGAACTGGGACTGCATCACAAATGCGTATCGGTGCGGTCGATTGAAGTGCCGCCGGACAATCAGTCGCTGTTGTCGGGTAAGGAGGAAGATGTCTTTCCGCTGCTCGAGCAGGCCGCCCGCAAGGCCATAGACGACGATGGCGCTGACGTCTTGATCCTCGGGTCGACCACCATGCACCAGTCGCATGCGTATCTGAGTCAACGCCTGAATGTCCCCATCATCAACCCTGGACCGCTTAGCTACAAGATGGTCGAGGCGGCCTTGGGTCTTGGGCTCGGTCACAGTCGACACGCCTATCCGCGCCCCATGCATCCGCGGCTGGACATGCTGGCCGCAATGATGGGGGCGGCCGAGCAATCACTGCGTCAACCCAAACCTTGAAAGGGTAGGACGCCGATGTCCAAGCTTCTGACCCGTGACCAAATCGAGGCCTACGAGCGGGACGGCTTTGTGTTCCCGATTGACGTACTGCAGGCGCATGAGGTTCAGTCCTGTCGAAGTCAATTGCAAGCCTGGGAGCGTGAGCGCGGAGCGCCTATCGACTTTCCGGAAAAGTCCAAGAGCTATTTGTTGTTTGATTGGGCCGATCGACTGGTCCATCATCCGCGCATTCTCGATGCGGTCGAAGATGTGATCGGTCCGGACATTTTGGTCTACCACTCAACCTTGTTCCTCAAGGAGGCTCGCTCCCCCGCTTACGTGCGCTGGCATCAGGACAGCACGTATTTCTATCTTGAGCCTCATTTGCATGTGACCGCCTGGGTGGCGCTCTCCGATGCCAGCATCGCGGCCGGCTGTATGCAGGCTTTGCCGGGCAGTCACCGCTGGGGGGCTTTTGAGCATGACGACAAGCCTGACCCGATGAACATGATCCGGCGTGGCCAGGGCATCAGCGGTCGCTTTGACGAGGCCCGTGGCCGCTATATGCCGGTGGCAGCCGGTCAGATGTCCCTGCATCACACCGACCTGGTACACGCATCGGCTGGCAATGACACCGATGACCGGCGCCTGGGGTTTGCCATCAGCTATATCCCGGCGCATGTCAAGCCAGTGGGTGCGGTTCGTCCGTCCGCCCTGTGTGTACGCGGACGCAGCCACGGTCACTTCGTTGAAGAGCAGCGGCTGCGCGATCCACTGTCCGAACAGGCCCGGGCCAGTCACAGCCAGGCGCTGGCGCTGTTCAGAAGTCTGCAAGACGCCGGCTTCAAACCCTCTGCCCAGGAGGCCGCATGAGCCATGAATTCACTGCGCTGGATGTCTTGCAGCTGCAAGCACTGGTTGAGCGTTACTTTGCTGCAGTCGATCAGATGAATATGGAGGCAACGCTTTCGTGCTTTGTCCCCGATGCCCGCTTTGTCATTGCCAACCAT